>NZ_VDFO01000020.1:0-51139 GCF_009600995.1 Companilactobacillus halodurans
TGGTACAACCGTAAAAGAATTCACAGTGCTTTAAGCTATATGACCCCTAAGCAATTCGAAGAAACCAACGGCTTCAGTTTGTTAAATTAAGAATAGAGTTCGTGTCCGAGGATTTGACTTAAGTCCAATCAATTAAATTAATGAAAGTTGTTTTTTAGGAATCTTAATAAATAGTAAAATTTAAAAATACAATTGAAGTTGTTGAATGATTCATTTTTTTAAATTTGATAGATAATAGAAAAAATATGATGTCATGCTTATGGGCTAAAAGATAATAAGTAGGGTGCGTATATTCGATTTATAGGAAGTTTACTATACCTTTATAAATTGCCACTGTTCTAGAGGTAGGCTATTAAATAGATTCTACCAAAAATGATGTGATCATTAGAGTTGCTTTTCCGTGGGTACGATGTGTTAAAAGTCTACTTATTAATAAAGGATGTATTTGAATTGTTATATATATTAGGTTTTAACCATTCGTTACCTGTATAAATGGGGTATTGATTCTTTAAATTTTACAATTACGCATTTTAAATGCTTAGATCCACCTAATTGCAAAAAAATATTACGGTTTAATTTTTAAACGATTCTCTTTATTGTCACTTAATAAAAATATCGTTGTGGAGCGTATTCTATGGTCAAGTATGTTGGGCAAGTAAGATAATTTGACTGTATTCGTAATTTAATTGAACTGGTAAAAGTGAATAAGAGTGTCATCCTTAGTAAAAAGATACTAAGGTTTTTTTATTGTGGTAGCTATCTTTTTGTTGCTTAGTTAGTACTTCAAGGATTCATAACATCATATGTCAGGCACCCCCTGATTGGTGCGGTAGCGGTATGATCACAAATTTATTATTGTTGATTACTTTGAAATTAAGGAAATAATAAGGACTGGTATTTTTTTAAGTAGTTTAATGAATATTATTTAAAGTTTACAAAGTGAATGCCATGTTTTTACCATTATTATCACGATTCCATGATGAACTACATCAAACATTTATTTTAGTGAATGATCGTTATTCATATTGAGGTCGTTAGCTATGATCACATATTTTCTTGCAATGAATTAGGTTATAAATTATCTTGGTTCCTAAATCTGAATATGTTGGAGAAATTTAACCATTGATGATTAATTAAATTTAAAGTTATATGGTTGTTTTGGAAACAAAAAAAAACCATCACATAAGAAATGTGATGGCACCCGCCCAACCAGTAAAATTATTTATAGTTCGTTGATATGTTTTTGATATGCAAAATGATATGCACTGATATGTTTTATTTGAAATTTAATTAACTTCAGAAAATAAAAAAGCCAGTAATACCAAGGCTTTTAAGCCCTGATAAAACTGGTTGATTTCCTATTATGGAGGTGAGGGGAATTGAACCCCTGTCCAAGCATAATGCTATGCAAGCCTCTACACTCATAGTTGTATCATTTGAAGTTTCGCCATCATGAACGCCATACAACCAGGCTAGCCACAATGACTATTCCGATAATCTCTTTTTAACTATTCAGAATGCACAGTTAAACGTAGCCCAATTAATTTGAGACCCGATTCTAACCCTTGGGCGAAGCTAGAGCGGATCACGCTTAGACTGTTTTTAGGCAGCTAATGCGTAAGAATTATTATTTTTTGCAGTTATAATAAACTGTGTGTTTTTAAGGGACACAAGGCCCTAAGTGCAGCCTGCACGCTACTACACATGTCGAATCCAGAACACCCCCAAAGTGTCCACTAGTAATAATAGCGAACTTTCCTTTTTTTAGCAAACCAAACGATTAAATTAAAAATAAATATTGATACTAAAAAGGTGTTGTTTGGCATAAAAATTGTTAAAATGTTGGGTGTAGATGGAGGAATGAAAATATGATAGAAAAGAACGAGAAGAAGCCTTTCTACAAAAGAAACTGGTTCTGGATCACGATTTTTTCTATTTTTATAATAGTTTCGGCTACAACTTATTTTGCTAATTTCTCTGGCTATCAGGGTAAAGCTGATCAAGCATCAACTAAACAAAGTAAGAGTTTAACCAATGAATCGACGAAAAAGAATCCTAGTTTAATTCAAAAATATAATTCTATTAAAACGGGAAAGCGTGGCTTTAGTAAGAAAGCTATTATGGACCTTCTGGGTCAGCCTAGTTCGATGCAACAGATTGAAGCTGGTGCAGATTTGTATAGTTTAACTTGGGACAGTACTAGTGACAATAATAATGTTACTATTCAAGTTACTGTTCAAAATAACAAAGCAATTGCAAAATCTATTCAAGGTTTGGATATAGATAGGAAGAAACTATTAACTTTGGATGATTTTAAACAACTTCAAATTGGTGATAAGTACAATCAGGTTCTTGATGTCTTAGGTGATCCTGATGAATATTCTGATGTAGATGGAATCAAAACTTTAGTCTACGAATCAGACTTGGCACAGGCAGATCCGGAATTGGATGCAGTTATCAAAATAGATATTTCAAATAATAAAATTATTTCTGAAAATCAGCAAAATCTCAAATAAAATTTAAAAAAAGCCGTTAACTAATCAATAAAATTAGTTAATGGCTTTTCTTATGAAATGAAAAAGGTGCATATGTCAAAACACAATCTGCTTTGATATGTGCGCCTTTATTGTGTAACCAAGTTTCTCTGTCGGAGTGTTCCAAAGACTTTAATAGCGAGACTTGAAATTCCAACTGACATGACTGCTAATAAGAATGAGGTCATATCGGCTAAAACTATGTTACCGATACAAACGATACCGTCAATAATGAATAAACTTATGTATTTATCAATACCAAAATTCTTATGAATTATCATAGGCGGAACGGTTGTACCACCACTGGACATGTTTAAAGTATATAAAATTGCAAGTCCAATTCCAAAAATGATACTTCCTACTATTATAGAAACCAGTCGGCTACTAGGAATCAAGTTGTAGACAGGAGTTATATATAGGAGGAAAGGCAATAGGAAACTTCCAAGTGTTAATTTAATGGTTGTTTGTCTATCTAAATGTAAGTAAGCAAGTACTAGCATCACAATATTTATGACAAGAACCGAGATGAAGGTTGGGATTTTCCATCCTGCTTGCAAGAGTATAGCAATTCCGGTGGCTCCACCAGCTGCAATACTATGCGGTTCGAAGAACATATTTAAACTAAATGCGATAAGTTCCAACGCAACTAACATTATTAGTAGTTTTGAGGACAATCTTGTTTGTTTTTTCTTCATATATATAACTATATCATGAATATATCTCCACATCAATAAAAGTCCAAATTACCTTAATTTTTGCTTAAAAAAATAATATTTCATGAGTATTACTTAAATTACATAAAAATCCTAAATTGTAACTTGCAAGTCGTTGTCATGTAATACTGAGCTGTTAGTATAACATCATAGCAATTGAGAGAGAGCTAAACAATATTAAATATAAGGATGTAATTAATTCATGAAAAAAGTTTTATCTATCGCTTTATTAAGTACAATGGTTTTGACAGGAGTTCTTGCTTCAGGTAACACAACAGCTCAAGCCGCTGTTACAAATGGAAACAAGGCCACAGTTGAAAAGGGTGATACTTACAAGAGCATTGCTGAAGCTAACGGAATTAGTATCTCCGCTCTGGAACAAGCAAATGGCCGTGAAGTCGGCGGATTTGACTTGATCTTCCCAGGTGAAACAGTAACATTGCCTGGCGCTACAAATACTGCTACAACTAATAATACAAATACAACACAACAACAAAATACAGCATCACAAACTCAACAAAATACAGCATCACAAACTCAACAAGATACACAACAACAAAATACAGCTTCACAAACACAACAAAGTACAGCACAAACTGATACAGCATCACAAGCACAACAAAACGTAACAAACTCAACTGCTAATACACAAGCAACTTCATCTACAACAGGAACTTCACAAGGAACATTTAAGATTTCCTTCTATGATCCAGCTGTCTTAGGTTCAAACATGGGTTACTCCGGTGTTGCCGCTAACCTATCAGTATTCCCTAAGGGTACACAATTGAAGATTACTCTATCTGATGGTACCGTACTATACAGAACTGTTAATGACACAGGAACATTTGCTAACTCAAACTCACAACAACTAGACGTTGCTATGCCAAGTTCACAAATTCCTTCATATGGTGTTACAACAGCTTCAGTTGAAGTATTATCATAATTTAGAAAATAGAATATAGATGATTGCAAGAAAAGATTTCCCATTGATTTGGGAGGTCTTTTTTCTTAGCAATTAATTAATTTTTCTAATTAATGTTGTGAGGATAATGTAATTTATTTATTTTTTATTTAAAATGTCAAAATAATTTATCGTTATAAAAGGCGTAACGCTAGTGTTGCCAAACACTTGCAATATCGGCTTTTTTATAAAAGAAGATTATAAATAACACTTGGCATGAAAATATAAAATTAGAAAGTTAGTAAAAAAATCTGATTTTTATGGATTGACATTTTAAAATTTAGATTGTATTATCTAACCAACGATTAACAAAAGATATTTATTAAACAATTTGATCGGGGGAAGTAATTCAATCCCGTTTGTACAGAAAACCTCTATTTGCTGAGATGAGGGCAACGACTTGAATGAAAATGACCCGTGATTGGTGCGCTGAATCCTTTTTTGGATAAAGATGCAATGGCCGGTACCCTTTACAGTACACGCGTATAGAATTTTTGTACGTTGTTGAGGAAATAAGTGTAAGCTTATTTCGAATTAGAATGGTACCGCGCTTAGCCGCTTCTAAATTTGAACAGAAATGTTCATTATTTAGAAGCGGCTTTTTTTATTTAATAAATAAATTAAGTTGGTTAAGTATTAGTTTAAGGTGGGAGAAAGATATGAGTAAATTTAAGAAATATAGCAAGGTTATATTATTAGCCTTTACCGCATTATTTATTTTCGTATTAGCTGGCTGTGGCAACCAAAATAGTGGCAAAACAGTTAAAGTTGGTATCAATCCTTCAGATGAGGAAATTTGGAAAGTTGTTCAAAAGAAAGTTAAGAGCGAAGGTATCAATTTAAAGATTCAAACTTTCAATGATTACAACCAACCAAATACAGCTTTGAACCAAGGATCAGTTGATATTAATGCTTATCAACATACTGATTTTCTAAATTCTTGGAATAAAGCACACAAAACAGATTTAGTTTCAATTGGTAAGACAGTTATTCAACCAATGGCTTTATATTCTAAGAAGATTACTAAACTGAGTCAGTTAAAAGATGGCGATAAGATTGCTATTCCAAATGATGCTTCTAATGAAGCTCGTGCATTACAATTGCTAGAATATAATAAGATTCTAAAATTAGATGATAGCAAGACATTACCATCAACTAAGGATATTACAGAGAACAAATTAAACTTGAAATTCACTACTGTTGATGCTGCACAAACAGCTCGTGTCATGGGTGATGTAAACTGCATCAATCGTTAACGGAAATGTTGCAAGTGATGCTAAATTGAATCCTAAGAAAGCTGTTGTTACTGAAAAGATTAACAAGAACTCAATTCCTTGGATCAACATTATTGTTACTCAAAAGAAAGATAAGAATAACAAGACTTACAAAAAGGTTGTTAAAGCCTTCCAAACTAAAGCAGTTGCTAAAGAAATCAAGAAGGTTTACGGCGGTAATGAAATTCCAGCTTGGAACGCAAAGCTTTAATAATTAGGTGTTAAAAAATGAGGAGGTTTTCTAATGTCACAATTATCAGATCCAGCAATTCAGAATTCGATTGAAGATTTAAAGAAATATATCGCACTACCATCCGTTTCAGCAAAGAATCAATCTATTACTGAGACAGCCGAATTCCTCAAAAATCCTTTAGAAGATTTTGGAGCCGATGCCACAATTTGGAACGAATTTGAATATCCAGTCGTCTTTGCGGAGGCAAAGCCAAAGGAGCCAAGTGATACCACGATTCTGATTTACAATCACTACGATGTTCAACCAGAAGAACCACTTGAACTTTGGAATTCAGATCCTTTTGAATTAAAAGTAACAGATGATAAATTTATCGGACGTGGAGTTTCCGATTGTAAAGCTGACTTAATTAGTCGTATCACAGCTTTAAAGATTTATCGTCAAGAACATGGCGACTTGCCTTGCAACATCAAATTCTTAGTTGAGGGACAAGAAGAAGTTGCTAGTCGTCACTTGGAAGATTACTTGAAGAAGTATCAAGACAAGTTGTCAGCTGACTTGATAATCTGGGAGTCAGGTTATAAAAATGAAGAAGAACAATTTAACTTTACTGGTGGTAACAAAGGTGTTCTTTGTTTTGAACTAGAAGCTACTTCAGCTAATATTGATTTGCATTCATCGTTTGCTGCAGTTGTTGACAGTGCTTCTTGGAGATTAGCTCAAGCATTAGATGCTTTGAGAACTCCAGAAGGCGACATTAAGATTCCAGGATTTTATGATGATGTTGTTGAACCTACTCAAATAGAAGTTGATTTAGTTAATAAAGCTATCACACCAGATTTAAAGAAAAAATGGGATTTACAAGTTCCATTGTTGAAGAACAAATCGGTTAATTACAATTTAACTTTCAATCCTACTATTAATATAGAAGGAATTAGCAGTGGTTGGGAAGGTGAAGGTGTTAAAACCGTCACTCCTAAAGCAGCTAAGGCAAAATTGGAATTCCGATTGGTTCCTAATCAAGATCCACATGATTTATTTGATAAACTAACAAAATATCTAAACGACCAAGGATTTAAAGATATCAAAGTTAAGTATTTGCTTGGTGAAAAAGGATATCGTTGGGACCTAAACAGTCCAATCGTTGATAAATTGATTGGAACTGCTAAAGATTTCTTCGGTGGTGAAGATAAGGTTGAAGCTTTACCATCAAGCCCTGGTACTGGTCCAATGTATCTCTTGAACGAGTACACACATGCATCAATTATTTCAACTGGTGTCAGTTATTCTAAGGCTGGCAACCATGCACCAAACGAAAATATTAGAATTCAAGACTACTTAGATTTCATTGATTTCTTTGATCAATTCTTGGGTAAACTAAGGGAGTAATTATTAAATGGCAGAACAAAATGGGATAATTCAGCTAAAAGATATTGATGTCACTTTCAATAATGAAGAGAAAACGATTGAAGCTGTTAAAGATGTTTCTATCAATGTTAATAAAGGTGACGTCTTCGGAGTAATTGGTTACTCTGGTGCCGGAAAAAGTACTTTGGTTCGTGTAATTAATTTATTGCAGAAACCAACTTCAGGTACTGTTATTGTAAATAATCAAAATCTTACGGAATTAAATCAAAAAGATTTGCGTAAGGCTCGTCGAAATATTGGGATGATTTTCCAACACTTCAACTTGATGAATTCATTAACAGTTTATGGAAATGTTGATTTTCCATTACGTGATTCTGGTTTAAGTAAAGCTGAACGTAAAGAAAAAATTGATAAGTTGCTAGATATTGTTGGTTTGGGAGACCGTGCCCAAAACTATCCATCACAATTATCTGGTGGTCAAAAACAACGTGTTGGTATTGCTCGTGCTTTGGCAAATGATCCAGAAATTTTGATTTCTGATGAAGCTACAAGTGCTTTGGACCCTAAGACTACTACCGAAATTTTGAATCTGTTGGGTCGCTTGAATCGAGAACTTGGCATCACAATTGTAATCATCACTCACGAAATGGACGCTATCAAGCAAATCTGCAATCGAGTTGCCGTTATGGAAAGTGGTCAGTTGATTGAAGAAGGCAGTCTCTTATCAATTTTTGGTAATCCAAAGGAACAATTGACAAAAGACTTCGTTAATACTTCAACTCATATTGGTTCAGTCCTTGACGAAATCAGAGATAGTGGAACTGTTGATAAATTAGCTGGTCGTTTGATTGAACTCAATTACATTGGCGATTCTACCAATGAACCAATCGTTGTTGAATTGTACAAACGTTTTAAAGTTGAAGCTAACATTTTGTTCAGTAACATTGAAAGATTACAAAATACCACTGTCGGAATCATGTTGTTTGCTTTAACGGGTGATGACGACAATGTGGAACAAGCTATCCAATATTTGAATAGTTTGAACGTTAACGTTAAAGAAGTCAGTTTAAAGAAAGAGGGCGAATAGTTCATGGCAGATTTAGTAAATAAATTTCTTCCTAATGTTGTTGCTAACTGGGAAGGAGATAACGGCTTCGTAGTTGCCATTTGGCAAACACTTTATATGACATTTGTCAGTGCATTATTTGCCGGTATTATCGGTATTATCTTGGGAATTTTGTTGGTAATCACAGCTGATGATGGAATCACGCCACATAAGAATTTTTATAACTGTTTAGATAAGTTAGTCAATCTATTCAGATCAATTCCATTCATCATCTTGCTAGCGGTTATCGGACCCTTCACCAAGTTGATTGTTGGACAAACGATTGGACCTACAGGTGCCTTAGTTCCATTGGTCATCGGTACATCTCCATTCTTTGCTCGACAAGTTCAATTAGCTCTAGTTGAAGTCGATCACGGGGTGATTGAAGCGGCTGAAGCTATCGGTCTTTCACCAATTAAAATCATTTTTAGAGTTTACTTGCGTGAAGGTATGCCGGAGTTGATTCGTTCTGGAACTTTAACAATCATTAGTTTGATTGGACTAACTGCCATGGCTGGTGCTGTTGGTGGTGGTGGTCTTGGTAACATGGCCATTTCCGTTGGTTATCAACGGTTTGAAAATGATGTTACTATCGTCTCTATGTTATTCATTCTGGTACTGGTCTTTGTCATTCAAGGAATTGGTGACTTTGCCGTCCGGAAGTTGGAACACTAGATAACAATTTGATCGGAAGAGTAGGTTACCTACCACAGTCTGTACAGAAAGCCTTGGTTGTTGAGATGAGGTCAGACTTGTAGCTGAAAATGATCCGTGATTGGTATCTCCGATACTTAGGGGATAATGGTTGGTACCCATTAAAGTACACACATGTAATTACATGTTATTGAGGAAAGTAGATGTGAATTTACTTTCGAAATAGAATGGTATCGCGCAAAGGCGCTTCTATCTTAGACAATTATTTGTCTAGTTAGGAGCGTCTTTTTATGTTGAGGAGGAGTAAGAATGAAAAATAGAATAAAAGGGTTAGTGTTGTTAGTTGTTGCTACATTTAGTTTATTTGTCTTAGCTGCTTGTGGAAATACTCAAGCCAGCAGTAATAAGGATACGACAGTTAAAATTGGAGTAACTGGTTCAGATGATCGAGTTCTTCAAGCTGTTGCTAAGAAAGTCAAAAAGGAAGGCATCAATATTAAAATCGTTGAATTTTCAGATTACAATCAACCCAATACCGCTTTGCAACAAGGTGAAATTGATCTGAATGCCTTTCAAACTGTTACATTCCAAAATGATTGGAATAAAAAGCACCATACAAACATTGTTTCTCTTGGTTCAACCGTGATTGCTCCAATGTCACTTTTTTCAAAGAAAATAACTAAGCTCAGTCAAATTAAGGAAGGCGATAAGATTGCTGTTCCTAACGATGCCACAAATGAAGGTCGTGCACTTCAATTGCTTGAAAGTGCTGGCTTGATTAAGTTAGACAACAAGAAGATTCCTAATTTGAAAGATATCACTGAAAATAAGCTTAATTTACAAATCTCAGCTTTGGATGCTGCTCAAACAGCTAAATCGCTTGAAGATGTTACAGCATCAGTCGTTAACAGTGGAGTTGCTAACGATGCTAAATTGAATTTAAATAAGGCACTTTATCGTGAAAAGATCACTGCTAAGTCAAAGCCTTACGTAAATATTATTTCAGCTAATGCTAAAGATAAAAATAATAAAGTTTACAAGAAGATTGTCAAAGCATATCAATCAAAAGATATTGCCAAAGTAATTAATGATGAATACCATGGTTTCGAAAGTCCAGCTTGGAATTATAAAGTCTTAAATTAAGGGATTAAATAATATATATCTTGGAGGATAAAGGATAATCATGCTAAAGAATAAAATTAAGGGAATATTACTAATGTTCATTACCGCACTTAGTTTATTCGTTTTAGCTGGTTGTGGGGGCAATCAGTCAAGTAAGCAAAGTAAAGAAAAGGTTGTTAAGGTTGGAATTTGTGGATCAAATGATCCAGAATTAGAGAAAGTTGCAAAGAATTTGAAGAAAAAAGGTATAAAAATCAAAATCGTACAATTTTCTGATTACAGTCAACCTAATACAGCACTAGCTAATGGGGAAATCGATATGAACGATTTCCAGACGTATACTTTTCAAAGTGATTGGAACAAAAAGCACAAAACTAATATTGTTTCAATCGGCGAGACAGTGGTTGCTCCGATGTCTCTATTTTCAAAAAAGATTAAAAATATTAAACAATTGAAGAAAGGCGATAAAGTTGCCATTCCCAATGATGTTACTAATGAAGGTCGAGCCTTGCAATTACTTCAAAGTGCTGGTTTGATTGAATTGAATAACAGGAAGATTCCTAGTTTAAGAGATATTACCAAGAATAAAGTTGGTATCAAGATTTCATCTCTAGATGCTGGTCAAACTGCCAAATCTCTTGATGATGTGACAGCCGCTTGTGTTAATAGTGGTGTTGCCAGTGATGCAAAACTTAATCCACAAAACGCAGTCTATCGTGAAAAGATAACTGCTAAGTCAAAACCTTATGTAAATATTATTTCTGTTAATGCTAAAGATAAAAATAATCCGACATATAATGAAATTTCAAAAGCATATCGTACAAAAGAAATTGCTGCTTTAATTAAAACGGAATTTCACGGATATGAAAAAGCCGCTTGGACTTATAAGGTCTTACAATAAAATATTTGATTGATTTAAAGAATGATATCTGCTTGGTATCATCCTTTTTTTGTGCAATTATTTAAATTTTAATCTAAAATTGAAGTAGGTAATTAAAAGTAGAAGTCAGGGATAAGATATGAAAAATTTAGGGATGGTTTTAAAGGAATTACGTCAAGAAAAGAAAATGACTCAAAAGGAATTGGCTGATGGTATTTGTGCGCAATCAATGTTGTCAGCAATTGAAAATGATATTTACGTCCCCAATGCTAATCTGTTGATCAATTTGGTTAATCGTTTGGAAGTCGACTTGAATGAAATCAGTTTGGCGGTTAATTTCAAAATTAGTCAAAACGATAAAATTAATGAAATTGTCGACAAGTTGTGTAACGCACACCAATATCAACAACTCTTAAACTTTTTGAATCAAAAAGATGTTCTTGATAATTTAGAAACTTCTAAGCAAATTCAGGCTTACTATTATTATTTAGGCGTGGCTCAGCTGCAAACTAATGCAATCGATGAGGCTTTGAAGTCTTTGAGATTATCTTTGGCAGAAATTAATCATCTTCATTTAACGACTATTTCACGTTTAGCTTATTTAGCCATTGGTTATATTTATGCTCTCCAAAACAAACGCACTGCGGCTGTGGATAACATTGATTTAGCTTTTCGTAATTGGAATGAATTTTCTTATGACGAAAATCAAAATATTATTTATTATCTGACAGCTTTGATTTATTTCAAATTGAACGATTATCAAAATTCGACGGCTTACTTGATTGATGGGATTACGTTTATTGCTAAACACGATTCGCACTATATGTTAGCTAATTGCTACTTTTTGATGGCACGTTTGGCACAAGAGGCTCATCAAGATGACGAACGGTTGGAAGCTCATGGACGTAAAGATTTATTCAGTGAATTGTATAATGAACAAATTTTTAAGGACTTTTAATTTTAGTGACGAATTTGTAAGTCAAATGTAAGTCCATTAAATGTACTATTGTCAAAAAATAAATTATTATATATTTATAGATAAAGGGGGAAACAACTTATGCACATACCGATTAAACGTTCACAAAATAATAAACTTATTGCTGGTGTTTTAGGAGGTCTATCCGAGCATTTTGGCTGGAATCCTGCCATTGCAAGAGTTCTTTGGGTACTATTAAGTTTGGCACTGACAGCAGTAGGAATTATTGGTTACTTAGTTCTTTGGCTCTTAATGGAAAATCCAGATTACTAAATATTGGAGGATAAGAAAATGCATATTCCCGTAAAAAGATCTCAATACGACCGCATTTTAAGTGGAGTGATTGGTGGCCTTTGTAATCATTTTGATTGGAATCTTACTTTGGGACGAATCATTTATGTACTACTAACATTGACACCTGTTTTCCCAGGTATTTTAGTTTATTTGGGTTTATGGCTCTTGATGGAAAAACCTGATGATGTTCAATAGAAAATGACTCATAAATTACATACTTTGTGATTTATGAGTCATTTTGGGTTCTAAACTTTTTGGTGTTGATTTATTCAGCAACACCAAAAAGTTTAGAACTGATTATATATAGTTTCATAATTTTACAAATTGTATTAAATTATGAAACTATTATTTTACTTAATAGTGAAACAAAAAATCATAAATTTTGAAAATTTATAAAAATATGAAAAAGTGTTGCATTTATGTATAAAAGCTTATATAATTCGAATTGTGGTAAGCGATTACAAAATAAAAAGGAGATAATTATCATGACAGTTTCTTTAGGTATTATTATTGTTTTATGTATCTATGTAAGTTTAGCTGTATTGGATCAAATATCCCTTCAGCTTGGACCATATTCGCCTTTATTTGGTGGAGCTTTAACAGGTCTTGTCATGGGTGATCTTAAAACGGGATTAATGGTTGGTGCTACATTACAATTGATGACTTTAGGAGTTGCAACATTTGGTGGAGCTACAGTACCAGATTTCTTAACAGGTTCTGTTATGGGAACAGCCTATGCAATCCTAGCTAATAAAGGAGCATCTTATGGGATTGGTCTTGCAGTTCCAATTGGATTGCTATTAACTCAAACTGATATTTTAGCTCGTATGGCTAATACGTATTTTCAACATCGCGCAGATAAATTTGCTAGTGATGGAAATTGGAAGAAAGTTGAAATGCAAAATATTTGGGGTATGATACCTTGGATTGTTTCACGAATTTTACCAGTTGCTATTGGTTTATTCTTTGGTCAAAGTGTTGTTTCAGCAATTAATAGTTTTATTCCAATGTGGTTTATGGATGGATTAAAGACAGCAGGAACTATCCTTCCTGCTATGGGAATTGCAATTTTGATGCGTTATCTTCCAATTAAAAAATATTTTCCATTTTTCATTATTGGTTTTGTTTTAATGGCTTATGGAGGAAAGAACTTTTCCATTCTGGGCTCAGCACTTGTTGGGTTAGCTATGGCTGCAATTTATGTTATTTTTAAAAATAATCCTTCAGAGCATTCAAGTTCCTCTGGAAAAGGAAACGAAGAAGATAATTCTGACGATGACGAGGTAGAAATTGATGACTAAACTAACTGATAAAGACATAAAAAAGGTTTATTGGCGTAATCTTTTTGGACTTCAATGGGGATGGAATTATGAAAGAATGCAAGGCCTTGGTTATTCATGGGTTGTTATGCCAGCATTAAAAGCTCTTTATAAAAATGATGAAGAGGCAATGAAAACAGCTTTAAAAACACAATTGGGATTTTTTAATACTAGTCAACCAATGTCTCATTTGATTATTGGAGCTGATCTTGGTATTGAGGAAAAAACAGGTATGAATGATCCAGAGGCAATTGTTGGTTTAAAAACAGGTTTAATGGGCCCATTTGCAGGCGTTGGAGATACTATATTTCTGGCTATTTATAGGGCGATTGTGTTTTCAATTGCATCATACATGGCTCTTTCAGGATCTGCGTTAGGACTATTATTACCTATAGTAGCCGGCCTGGCTATCCTTTGGCTAAGATATAAGTTTACTTGGATTGGATATCGTCAGGGAACAAAGTTGGCAACAGAGTTTGCTGGACGTATGAAAACACTGACAGAAGGAGCATCAATCCTCGGATTAACAGTAGTTGGAGCTCTTATACCATCAGTCATAACTTATTCATTAGATTTGAAATACAAAATGGGAAAAGTAACATTGAACATCAATGATATGTTAAATCAAATCATGCCTTCATTAATCCCATTGGCTATAGTTATGTTTTCATATTGGTTATTGGGGAAGAAAAAAATGAATTCTACAAGATTAATTTTTGTATTAATTGCACTAGGAATGATTTTGGGAAATTTAAAACGTATTTTTGGAATGTAAATAATTAATTAAATTTAATTAATTAAATTATTTTTGGAGGATAATAAACAATGTCAATAATACATGCAAGAGTAGACGAACGATTAATTCATGGACAAGTTGCAACAGTTTGGACTAACTTATTGGGGGCTAATCGCATTATTGTTGTAAACGATAAAGTGGTTCATGACAAAATGCAAATCAATGCTTTAAAATTAGCACGTCCAACAGGAGTCAAATTGTCAATATTATCAATCAATAAGGGAATAGAAAATATAAAAAATGGTAAGTATGATGACGATAAGGCCTTTTTGATTACTCGTAATATTCAAGATATGAAAAACTTGATAGATGGTGGGATAGGATTAACTCAATTTAATGTGGGAAATATTTCTTCTAAGCCGGGTTCTAAATCTATAAAAAATTCAGTTGCTCTAACACAGGATGATGTGGATGCAATTAATGAATTAATTGGTGAAGGAATTAAAATAACAGCTCAAATGGTTCCAGGTGAAAGCGATGCCTCTATTGCAACGTTTTTAAAATAATAGGCGGTGGTTTATGTGATACTAGAAACGATAGAAGAAAGATATAGATTATTAAGTAAACAACAAAAGTTAGTTGCAGATTTTATTCTTAAAAATCCCAAAAGTGTTATTAATCTGACTTCAAAAGAGTTAGCAAAGAAAAGCGGTGTTTCTTCTGCAACAGCAGTTCGCTTTGCACAACAATTAGGATTAGAAAGCTTTTCAGAATTAAAGATTAAAATAGCCAGTCAACTATCTTCTGGAAAGGCTCCTGTTGAAACTGTTATTGAGAAAAATGATACAACAAAAATAATGTCGGAAAAATTGGAACAGGTTTACGCGTCAACTGTTCAGAAATCATATGCATTAGTTAAAGATAAATATTTAGATAGCGCAGTCAACTTACTCAATAAAGCAAACAATATTCACATTTTAGGAGTTGGTACTTCTGGGTTAATTGCTTATGATCTTTATCATAAATTTAATCGCTACGGTATCTCCACCTATTATGAAACTGATGCACATATGAGCTTAGAATTTCTGACAAATGCTAATGAAAATGATGTAGTTTTAGCAATATCATATTCTGGTAAGACAAAAGAAGTTAATGTTGGTGCTGAGTACGCAAAAAAACATAATATTCCAGTAATATCTATTACTAGAGATGAAGAAACACCGCTTATTAAATACAGCAATGTATGTTTACTTGTACCTGATAATGAAAGAACAGTTCGTGTAGCAGCCATAGCATCTAAGCTTTCTACCATGTATGTAACGGATCTACTTTTTATCAGCGTTATGCAAAAGAGATATGGCAAAATGAAAGAATCGGCAATACGAACGAATCATTTGATAAGTAAATTGAAAGATGATTAGGAGAATAAATATGGATTTAGAAAGTGTTTCAAAGTTAAAGACTGAATCGCGAAATTCTAATACAATAAATATTGGTAGTATGGATGGTTATGAAGTAGCTAAACTTATTAACTCTGAAGATTTTAATGTAGCTGAATCCATAAGTAAAGTAACAGATTCAATAGGCAAGGCCATTGAAGAAGCCTCAGATAAATTTAGCAAGGGTGGAAGGTTAATTTATATTGGTGCTGGAACATCAGGCAGATTAGGTGCATTAGATGCAATTGAATTAACACCAACTTATGGTGTTCCACCTACTAGAGCTTTTGGAATTCTTGCTGGTGGTAAGAAGGCGATGTTTGAAGCTGTAGAAGGTGCAGAAGATTCAGAAAAATTAGCAATTGAAGATTTGAGTAATGTTGGACTATCTAAAAATGATGTTTTGATTAGTCTTTCTGCAAGTGGACGTACTCCGTATGCGCTTGCAGCAATTAAATATGGTGAACGTGTTGGATCTTTAACAATAGCAGTTATTTGCAATTCAGAAAGTCCAATGTCAAAAGAAAGTGACATAGCTATTGCACCTTTAGTTGGCCCCGAGGTCATCACTGGCTCTACGAGAATGAAATCAGGATCGGCACAAAAAATGATACTTAATATTCTTTCCACAGGAATCATGATAAAAAGTGGATATGTATATGAAAATTTGATGATTAATGTACAACCAACAAATGAAAAGTTAGTTTCAAGGTCTATCGGAATAATTGAACAAATCTTAAAGGTAACAAGTAAAGAAGCAAAGCAGATTTTTGAAGATTCACATGGCAATATTGCCATTGGTCTTATTATGAAGAAATTAGGCCTTTCATATGATGATGCCCAAAAAAAGTTTATTAAAAATAAGCGAAATATTCACAGAATTGTAGGGATAAAATGATTTGATAAATAAAAAAGCGCTCTTACCCTAATTACGGTGTGGGCGTATTTTTTTTGGAGTGATGATATGAATAAAACAGTTTTATATATATTAATAATTGTATTTTCCAATACCATCGGTGCTATATCTGGAATGGGTGGTGGAGTGATTATAAAACCAGTATTGGATGCATTTAGTGGTGATCCTTTAATTGCAATCAATTTTTATTCTAGTTTTGCTGTTTTTATTATGTCAATTGTATCAACATTTAAGAATGCAAAAAAAGACATTGAAATAAATTGGTGGGAAATATTATATTTATCAATGGGGTCTTTGATTGGAGGTAAATTTGGTGATTGGATTTTTATGTATTTAAAAACACTTTTGAAAAGTGATAATATATTGAATTTAGTACAAATAATTATAGTGATTATTAGCTTGATTTTAGCTCTAATTTATACAAAAAGTAGTGGCTGGAAATTTTCGAATAAAAAGAAGAATGTATTATTTTTATTAAGTGGTGTTTTTTTAGGTACATTATCAACTTTTTTAGGAATAGGTGGGGGGCCAATTAATGTTGCTCTATTAATTTTCATATTTAATTTTGGCGCAAAAAGAGCAGCAATTTATTCCATCGCATCTATTTTTTTCTCACAATTTATGAAATTAGTATCGCTTACTACATCTTTAACAAAGCTTCCAATTGATTTAAAACTATTACCGTTTATTTTAATTGCTGCGGTATTGGGAGGATATTTAGGATCAACTATTAGTAACAAAGTCTCAAATAAATTTGTCCTAATTTTATACAAAATTGTAGTTATATTTGTCATAGGATTGAATTTTTATAATGGAGTTACAATTTTAAATAAACTT
The DNA here is from genome assembly GCF_009600995.1 of Companilactobacillus halodurans. Classification (NCBI taxonomy): domain Bacteria; kingdom Bacillati; phylum Bacillota; class Bacilli; order Lactobacillales; family Lactobacillaceae; genus Companilactobacillus; species Companilactobacillus halodurans. The sequence goes on from NZ_VDFO01000020.1 coordinate 17,319, forward strand.
TAGATAAACTTTAGATAAAAATTAAATTAATTAGAAATTCAAAAATTTAATCCTATTGAAAATTTTTTTATTGAAGAATCTGCTTACATATAGTATTTCTTAAAAAATCACATTTAATTATAAGAATTAAATGTGATTTTTTTTATAGGTTAAATATTACTTCAAATCATTTAGCATCTTATCCAAAGCAGCAATGACAGTTTCCTTAGCATCAGTGTATTGATACTGATAAGCATCTTGATATTTTGTATGCATATCAAGAGTATTGTTGATTTTGTTAACATTTTCCTTATAGTAATTGCTATCTTTAGCATTATCTAAAACATCAAGGGCAGTTTGAGCATCAATGATTGGTGTCATCTTGCCAAAAAGTGCTTTGATTTGTTGGTCATCTAAATGTTCTTTAACAATTTGGACCAATTGGCTGAGCATCATCGTAAATCCTTTGCCGAGAATTCTAATATTATTAATATCAGGATTTCCCATTAAAGTTAACTCCAGTTTTGCGATATCGCGAACATCGACACTGTCCATTTGTGAGTCAATCATCGGATTGCCGTTTTTCAAATAAGCGGGAATCATATCATGGTTCCAAGCTAAAAATGATGGCCCGATAACATTGGTAGGGTGGACGATAACGTAATTAATTCCCAGGTTTTCACACCATTGAGTAACAGTTCTCTCTTCAGCCAATTTCATTACGCCCCAAATATTATCCGGATCGATAGCAGAATAATCACTTTCATCATATTCAGTGATTTCCGGATTCATATGACCGCTGCCAATCGCGCCAACTGAACCAAGATGAACGATTTTTTCAACTGTTCCAGCTTGTTTGATAGTTTGCATGACATTATTTGCCATCATTGTTTTAGTGACGATATAGTCAGTAGTTGTTTTTTCCTTACCTGTGAATGCGGCGGTATCGTTAAAGACCCATTTAGCATCTTGCATAATTTCCGTTAGTTTATCATTATCACTGAGGACATCGATATCAACTAAATTTAAATCAGGTAAAACATCTTTTAAGGCAGCAGCTTTTTTAGAGTTGGTAAAACTACCAAAAATGTTCTTGTAGCCGGCATCAGATAAGTCTTTAGCTAACCAACTGCCCATATATCCTGTGATTCCAAGGACAACGATTTTATTTTCCTTATTCATAAAATAATCCTTTCCAATCAAATTTTATCTTAAGCTTAATCCCTAAAGTTAACTTCAAGTCAAGAATTAATCAGCAAAATCAAAGATTTCAGCAATTTCACTGAGGACTCCATCATGCTCATTGTCATCATGAGAGATTCTGTCAGCGGCTTCTTTAACAGAGTCTTTGGCATTTTTCATAGCCACACCAATTCCTGATTCTTTAATCATTTCTAAATCATTAGTATTATCGCCAAAAGCTAATACATTGTCTAAAGAAATATTTTCTAACTCACAAAGATGTTTCAGACCGATAGCTTTATTGATATGTGGACTCATGATATCAATCGTACCAAAACCACTGACGGCAGCATAAATAGTATCTTGATAATGGTCGTTCAAGAATTTAGTTGCGTCATCGAGATCAGTATGATTTAGCTGAATATTAATTTTGAAAATATCGTCTTGAACTTTAGATAAATCATCGACGCAAACTAGATTATTAATATGGTACAAAGGAAGTCCCACACTAGTTTCTGCATAGCTGGCTTTTTTACCAGAAAGAGAAATTGCCTTTAAATCAAGATTTTTAGGTAAGCTTGTGATTAAACTGTTAATAATTTCTTTAGGCATAGTTTTTTCATAAAGCGTTTTTTCTTTTGAATAAATTTGTGAACCATTTTCTGCAATGAAGAGGTCGATTTTTGGTGAATCGGTAAAAATTTTTTCCAAGTGGTCACGGTTATTGCCACTAGCAACGGCAAATTTAACATTTTGCTGATGCAATTTATCTAAATAATTATTTAAACGTTTTTTATCATAATGGTGTTTAGAATCAAATAATGTTCCATCAATATCAGTCGCAATTAATTTAATTTTTTTCAAAAGGTTGCCTCCTCAAATAATTTGTGCCCTCAAATTAAATCTTACCTGTTATCAAATAAATCAGCAATTAAACGGTTACATAAAGCAAATAAAAAAAGAATACTGACATAATTGTCGAGTATTCTTAATAATTATTACTATTATAGTAATGGCAGAATCCAATTAGCCCAGACCCAGCTTAGTGGCATGACCAAAATCATGGCTGGTATCATATCGGCTATCGGGAACATCTTGAGCTTGACCATTCTAAAGCCGGTTGCAAGCATTAAGAAACCACCGCAGGCTTTGAAGTCAAGAATCATATTAGGCGTTGTTAGTGGGAAAATGAATTGCGCTAATAAGAATAAGATAAAGAAGAAAATAAATTGTGGAATAGCAATTACGGAAACAACATAACCCAAGTTGCAAGCAAAGATAGCGGCAGTGAAGAAGTCTAAAATCGTTTTAGAAATCAAAATTGAAGCATCCCCAGTCATACCATTATCCAAAGTACCGTAAATACCTGTACCACTGGCACAAAAGAGCACGATAACTGTGACTAAAGTGTTAACGAAATCTTCGTGAGTCATTCCTGATTCAGAATGTGGGAAAAGTTTTGAGATTGGCTTTTGCATCTCTTCAGCACCCTTGTTGATCAAGTTTCCTAAGTGCATCCAAAGACCAATTCCGGTACCAATAACAAGTGAAAAAATAACGGCTGGCATGTATTTCATAGGAGCGATGGAATAAATCCCCATACCCATTGAACAAACACCAAATATCAATGTGATATCATTTTTGAATTGTTCGCTAAGCTTGTCACCCATAAAGCCACCGAGCAGACCTCCGAATAAGACGGAAGCTGCATTAATAATAACGCCGGTTGGCATAATCGTAATACCCCTTTCAAATAAGAACTAAATACCACTTTAATTTGTGTAGACCGATTTAACAATTCAAAAAATATGATATAGTATTCTAAAATGGAATAGGAAGTATTACGCATGGATTTACACAAGCTAAAAATTTTCGTTGATTTGTCGCACACGCTCAATTACACCGATACAGCGGAAAATTTGTTCACGACTCAAGGTAACATTTCTAAACAAATCCTCGCCATGGAAAAAGAATTAGGCGTATCATTATTCAAGCGTGCTCATCGAAAAATTGAATTGACGCAACAAGGTGAAATCGTTTTGCCTTACGCAAAAAAAGTTATTCAAGATTACAGCGATTTATTAGTCAATTTGAATGATTTTCAAGATGCAAAGAACCTGACGATTGAAATGCACACTATTCCAACCATGCCCAGTTATAAAAGTTTTAATATGATAACGCAATTTTTGCAAAAACATCCTGAAGTTCACATGCAACTGCGAGAAGAGGAGAGTTATAACTTGTTGACCTCTTTAAAAGCCGGTAAGTGTGAAATTATTTTTGCGCGGACATTTGATTTTGACGACGAAAGTTTGGAACGAATCGTAATGGAAGATGATGACTTCGTGGCCGTTTTGCCAAAGAATCATCCTTATGCTGGAGCTGAAAAAATCGACTTGCAGAAGTTAAAAAATGACCGTTTTTTGATTCTTGGTCCAACGACCAATCTTTATGAACCAGTGTTAAAACTTTGCCGAAACGCCGGCTTCAAGCCACAAATCACTTATGAAGGCACGCGGGTAGATTTAATCATGCAAATGGTCCAAAATAATATGGGTATTTCGGTAATGATGGCAAAGACAGCGAGAAATTTTAATAGTGACGAGTTCTCGTTTGTACCATTGACAACTAACATTGCCAATAGTTTGTGTTTCATTCGCTTAAAAGGACAACATTCCAGTGCTAACAACATGTTCTGAAAATATGTTCAAGATAATGTCAAAAGTAGTATTGGGGGATAAACATATCCAAGAATTATCAACAAATAAAATAATCGACCTGATGGAGTCAGGTCTTAATATGAAGTTCTCCGCAGAACAGATTGCCATTTTAAATAATGACTTTACTAAACCATTACTTGTTAACGCCTGTGCTGGTTCAGGTAAGACGACGATTTTTATTTTGATGGCTTTAATTGCCATTGCCAAAGGCAACGCTGAACCAAATGAGATTTTAGGCATCACTTTTTCTCACAAGTCAAAACTTGATATGGGTGAAAGATATGCTAAATTTGTTTCAGAATTAAGTGACATAGGATTAAATTTTTCTAACGGAAAGCCTAAATTTACAACTTTTCACGCTCTGTTTTATCAATTATTGCTGCAAAATCCCGAGTATCGCAGCTCAAAAGTTTTATCGTCGTATCGTTTTTTTGTCAGAGATTTAGCTGATCAAATCAAGCATCCTAGTAACATCATCACCAAAGATGAAATGTTAGCTGAAATGTTTGATTTGAACGATTATTTGATTAACCAAGGATTGACTAGCGATGGCGTTTTGCCTGATAGCGCCGATGGTAATTTAAGTACAGCTATCAAATTGATGGCAAAGTATTCCAGACAAAGTCACGGCGATGAATTCTATTCAGATTACGTCGATGTACTCAATAAATATCAAGATTTAAAACGTCAGAACAGTTATATCGATTTTAACGATATGAAATTATTGTTATTGGAAAGTATGCAGACGCCGGAGTATTTGCAATACTATCAACGAATCATGTCCCGTTTTAAGATTGCTGTGATTGATGAGTTTCAAGATATCGATAATTTGCAATGGGAGATAATTTCCAAATTGCTCAGTCCAGAAACGCTGGCACATCTAATCGTTATTGGCGATGATGACCAGAGTATTTATTCGTTTCGAGGCAGCAATCCCAAGTACATTCTCAACTACAAACGACTTTTGCCTAATGCTCAAAAACATAATCTCTCAACTAACTATCGAACGGGTGAAAAGATTCTGCAAAAGGTTATTCCTCTAATTAAGAAGAATCATGTTCGTCTTGAGAAAAACTTGTTGGCCGCTAAAAAAGATAAAGGTAAGTTCATTCTTTATAGTACGAAAAAATCTGGTTTCAGTGGCGATTCAAAGATGTTGCGTCATTTAGTTAAGCAAATCAACGATCCTAAAATCAATAATAACGATATTGCTATTTTAGTTCGCTATAATTCATCTAGAATGCTCTTGGCTGATTGGTTGGCTAATCAAGAGATTTACGCTGATATCAATAATGCCAGTGCGATTCTTCAAAATAATATCGTTTATCGAATTATAACTGAGTTGATGAAAGCTATGTGGCAGGATAAATACAAGTATTTTTCAAATCAAGCTAACCGAATCGGCTTTAGATCGTATAAGAATCATACTGAAAAAGTTGAAAGCAGTGCTGACGATAAGTTCAATAAATTGAGCAAGTATTTAAAAGCAGCCGACGATTATAATGCTTCGACTAATACGCCTTATAAACGTCATGATGAACGAGTGAAAGTTTACTTCAATAGTATTCAGCGTTTTAAAACTAAGATTTCGGAAACAGATGATGAACAAAAAGCTGCTAAGTTGTCAAAGACGATGATTAAGGATTTATATAAAGCAGCTACGAAGTTGACGGATAGATATTTTGATTACATGGAAGAAAAAAATTTCATGTCTAAGAATGAAGTCAATGACATTAAAAAATATTTGGAAGAAGAATTAGGTCAATATAAAAATATTGATGACTTTTTCTTCGATGAAGAGCATAAAAAAGAAATTCTGTCTGATCGAATGAAACAAGGAAAACAAGAACATCGGATTCAATTTTTATCCTTGCATCAAGCTAAAGGTTTGGAATTCAAATATGTTTATCTTTATGGTTTGACTGATAAAGAAGTCGACCGCCATAGTTTAGCCTTAAACATGTGGTTTCCACCAGAAATGGCAATGGATAAATATATTAAAAAATGGAAGTTAGTTTATAAGGAGCATTATAAGTTTTTAGAAGAAGCTTTAAAGGCAGCCCATATCAACGATTATCGAGATATCACGAACAATAATGCTTTTAATCCTATCAATTTGGATAAGACCTTGAATAAGGATAAAGAGTTCAAGATATTTCATAATTTGTACCAAGAAATTGAGAATTTTTCAGCAATTGTTGAAGAAGAACGAAGACTGCTTTATGTTGGTGTGACACGAGCTCAGCAAGAGTTGAATATTCGGATTGCTCCCGATTCTAATCCTTTAGTTTTTGAATTGAATTTACCTAAGAAAAAGAAACAAACTAAAAAGTAAAATTCAGGTTCTTTCTTAAGTTCGTGTAGGATGTCGTCGTCCGTTCTGCTTTGTGGATGCTGGAACGTACTGGACGCAACTTTAAGCCAATTCCAAGACCGGGAATTGTCTTAAAGATTGGTCTTCTACTAAGCGATAAATCACTAAGTAGAATTTCAGTACTGAGCATCCACAAAGCTGCCACTCCCGACTGGATAACGTTATTTATTATTTATTTCAAACAATTCTAAATCAAAAAACGTCTATCTAGAACGTCTATCTAGATAGGTGCTTTTTGCTCTAAGATATTAAAAATAAAACTACTATCCAGTCCGGAATAGCAAAGCAAATTGGCTCAGATGTGAAATTATTCTTAGCAATTTATTGCTTAGAATAAGGCCGAGCTTTAAGACTTTGCCTGAACTTGGCAAAGGCTTAAAGTCGTGCCCACATCGTTCCAGCCAAATTTGCTTTGCTATGGAGGACGGCATATTACACTAACAAAATTGGGCCCGCACAGTTATTAATTGATTGTGAGGGTATTTTTGTGTTATTTGAAATGTTATGAATAATTCATTAAATCGTTTACAATAAATCTAGTTTTTGGAGGTAAACGAAATGTTAAAACTAAATGTTAATCAATATGATGATCAAACTTTACCGGGCGATGAGGGGATTTCCTATCGTGAATTTAGGGATGTGACTTATGTCGAAAAACCTGTCTCAGAGATTCAAAAATTGAATATCTTTGTTCCACTAGCTTATTATCATGATGGGATAGTTAATGGTTATAACAAAGATACAGCACCAATTTTTATGCCCAATACGGTTGGCGGCTATATGCCTGGACCACGTGATTTTCCTGGTAACAAGGCCTTTCCAAGTAATGCACAAACGATTGTTAAGGCGCTTGAACATGGCTATGTTGTAGTTTCTGCTGGTTTAAGAGGTCGGACTATTAAAGATGGTAACGGTAAATTTGTTGGCAAAGCCCCAGCATTTTTAGTCGATATGAAAGCTGCTATCAGGTACGTTCGTCATAATCGTCACTTGATTCCTGGAAACACTGACAGGATTATTACTAACGGTACTAGTGCTGGAGGTGCTACCTCTGCTGCTACAGGGACATCCGGCAATGCTTCATTTTTTGAAAAATATTTACAACAAATAGGTGCAGCTGATGAGTCAGATGCAATTTTTGCGGCTAGTTGCTATTGTCCCATTCACAATCTTGAAAATGCTGACAGTGCTTATGAATGGGAATTCAATGGAATCAATGATTGGACTAGAACCACGATGACAGGAGAAAAAGATTCATCAGGAATGCCAATTTTTAAAAATATCAGCGGTCAATTGACTAGTGAAGAACAAGCTAATTCAAAATTATTAAAGCAAAACTTTAGTTCGTATCTTAATAATTTGAATTTAACTGATGAAACTGGAAATAAATTGAGTTTAAATGATGATGGCAGTGGCTCATTTTTAAATTACGTTGAAAAATTCATTAAGGAGTCAGCTCAAAAAGCACTCGATAGTGGTAAAAAAGTAACTGCTGACCAGGGTATTAAAGTTGATTCTGATAACGTTGTTAAAGATATCGATTGGGAAAAATATTTAAATTTCATTACTCGTATGAAGAGCGTACCGGCTTTTGATGATTTGGATATGAAAAATCCTGAACCTAATTTGTTCGGTGATGGGAATGAAGACAGTAAACACTTCACAAATTTTTCTCAAGACAAGAGTCATGTCGTTTCCAATCTAGCCGACCAAACGATTATTAAGGGAATCAATCCATTGACTTATATCAATGATAAAACCTCACAAACTGCTAAGTATTGGCGGATTCGTCATGGTGGTAGCGATCGAGATACTTCGTTTGCTATTCCAGTAATTTTAACAACATTGTTAAGGAATGCTGGTTATCAAGTTGACTTCGCTATGCCTTGGGGTACTCCACACAGCGGCGATTATGATTTAAGAGATCTCTTCACTTGGATTGATAAGATTTGTTAAATCAGAAAACATTCCAATTAGGAATATCTATACCGATTTCTTGAATTGTTCCGAGTATTTGTTCCTTTTATAATAAGCATTGTTAAGAAAACGAGGAGGCATTTACATGTCAGATAAACCTTATGATTTAAGAAGAGTTATTGACGAATTAAAGAAACAACCAGGTCAATATCACGAAACAGACGTTGAAGTTGATCCTGATGCAGAACTTTCTGGAGTTTATCGCTATATCGGTGCTGGTGGTACCGTTAAGCGTCCTACTCAAGAGGGACCTGCTATGATGTTCAACAATGTGAAAGGATTCCCAGGTTCACGTGTCTTTATTGGTGCTATGGCCAGTCGCAAGCGTGATGGGTTAATTTTAAATCACGACTACAAAACTTTGGGACGCTTGCTCAAAGATTCTGTTGAACACCCAGTTGCTCCAGTAATGGTCGATTCAAGTGAAGCTCCTGCACAAGAAGTTGTTCACAAAGCAACTGATAAAGATTTTGATATTAGAAAAATTTTGCCAGCTCCAACAAATACTGAATACGATGCTGGTCCTTATATCACTATGGGACTTGTTTTGGGTTCAGATCCAGACAAGACTATGACTGATGTTACAATTCACCGTATGGTTCTTGAAGATAAAGATACTATCGGTATGTACATCATGCCTGGTGGCCGTCACATTGGACACTTCCAAAAGCAATTTGAAAAGTTGAACAAACCTATGCCTATCACAATTAACATTGGTTTGGATCCAGCTATTACCATTGGTGCTACTTTCGAGCCACCTACAACTCCACTTGGCTATGATGAATTGAACATTGCTGGTGCTTTGCGTAACCAAGCCGTTCAATTAGTTGATGCTAAGACAATTGATGAAAAGGCGATTGCTCGTTCTGAATTTGTCGTTGAAGCAGAAATCATGCCTAACCAAACAATGCAAGAAGATATCAACACTCATACTGGTAAGGCTATGCCTGAATTCCCTGGTTATAATGGGGATGCTAATCCAGCTGTTAATGTTGTTAAAGTTAAGGCTATCACGCACAGAAAAGATAACCCAATTATGCAAACAACTATTGGACCTAGTGAAGAACACGTTTCAATGGCTGGTATTCCAACAGAAGCAAGTATTCTTGAATTAGTTGATAAGGCTATTCCTGGAAAAGTTGTTAACGTTTATAATCCACCAGCAGGTGGCGGTAAGTTGATGACTATCATGCAAATTCACAAAGATAATGAAGCTGATGAAGGTATTCAAAGACAAGCTGCTATTTTAGCTTTGTCAGCCTTCAAGGAATTGAAGACAGTCTTCTTAGTAGATGAAGATGTCGATATCTTTGATATGAATGATGTCGTTTGGACGATGAATACACGTTTCCAAGGCGATAAAGACATTATGGTCTTGCCTGGAATGCGTAATCACCCACTTGATCCATCAGAAAGACCAGAATATGATCCTAAGTCAATCCGTGTCCGTGGCATGAGTTCTAAGACAATTATCGATGGAACAGTACCATTTGACATGAAGGACCAATTCGTTCGTGCTCAATTTAAAGAAGTTAAAGATTGGAAAAAATATTTAGACTAAGGAAGTGTTGAGATGTCATGCGTCAGAAAAATTGTTATCGGCGTAACTGGTGCCTCAGGGACAATTTATGCAATCGACTTGATGAAAAAATTAAAGTCAATTGAAAATGTAGAAACACATGTTGTTTTCAGTGCCTGGGCCAAGAAAAATTTGCAACTAGAAACTGATATGTCACTTTCAGAAATAAAAGATTTAGCAGATTATTTTTACAGTGACAGCGATTTAGGTGCAACTATCGCCAGTGGTTCGTTTTTGACAGATGGAATGGTAATCGTGCCTGCTAGTATGAAAACTGTTGCCAGTATTTCAGTCGGTATCGGTGACAATTTAATCTCGCGTGCGGCAGATGTAACACTGAAAGAACAGCGGAAATTGATTGTCGTACCACGAGAAACACCATTGAATACCATTCACCTGGAAAACATGACAAAACTGTCAAAAATGGGCGTTCAAATGATACCACCAATTCCTGCCTTCTATAATCATCCCCAAACTATTCAAGACCTAGTTGATCATCAAACGATGAAAGAATTGGATGCTTTGGGGATTGCTAACGAAATTGATCGGCGTTGGGAGGGAGTTTAAATGAAATTCTCAGTAACTCAAGAAAATTACACGATGGATGCTCAAGTTGAAGTTGTCGGAAAAGATTTGTTTATTGAAGTCACAGGTGGCGATACGCCTCATATTGGGACAGTTACTACTTTGACTAAAGAAACAGAAATGCAAACAATCCGATATCCTAGTCATGACGGGCGTTTGCATAAAGATGACGTGTTAGCAAGACGTATTGGTCAAGTGATTCAAAATGAGTTGCCTGGCAGCTGTACGATAACAGCTGGAGTCCACGTCAATCATATTTCCAAAAAGCAGATTATGGTTTCTGGTCAAATGTCGCAAAATCTTGGCGAACAAATCAAAACTTGGTTGCAAAAGACTGATTTTGATGCGCCAGAACCAATTTATTACAGTGATAATGAAAACCCACAGTAAACTGAATAGACAAAATAACCTATCAACTGATTTTTAGTTGATAGGTTATTTTTGTACTTATTTATTTAAGTAGAAATCCCAAAACTTTTTAGCAACATCTGTTTTTGACATCAAATCCCATTTGACTGGTTCATGTCCCTTTTCAAGCAAGGTTATTTGGTTAGTGTCGACACCAAAACCGGCGCCTTTTTGACTGACATTGTTGGCTAAAATGACATCAGCATTTTTACTAGCTAATTTCTTTTCAGCATTAGAGAGAAGATTTTGGGTCTCTGCGGCGAAGCCAACTACGAATTGATTAGTTTTAGTAGCAGCGATAGTTTTTAAAATATCAGGATTTTTAGTTAATTTAACGTTGAAAATATCTTCATCGTTATTTTTTTTGATTTTTTGATCACTGACATGGACTGGTTTGAAGTCTGCTACGGCGGCGGCCATGATTAAGACATCGGTATCTTGAAAAATTTCTTGCAACTGTTTCATCATCTCACTAGCGGTTTGAACTTTAATAATATTCATATTATTAAAGTTAATATCAACAGTGGTAATTAAAGTTACGTCAGCACCGAGGTCACGAGCCACTTTAGCCATGGCAAAGCCCATTTTTCCAGAGGAGCGGTTGCCAATATAACGAACGGGGTCGATAGCTTCTTTAGTCCCGCCAGCAGTGACAATTACTTTTTTGCCAGCTAACTTTTTTTCAATAAAATTACTTTTGATAGCCGCCATGATTTCCGATAATTCTGGCAGACGGCCTTTTCCAGTCATGCTTTCAGCTAAAAAGCCGGTGGCTGGTTCAACTATTTGGACGTTCATTTGTTTCAAAATTTTTAAATTATTTTGGACGGCCAGATTTTCGTACATATCAGTATTCATCGCAGGAAAGACTAATTTGGGAGCTTTAGTAGCTACCAAGCTAGTTGAAACAATGTCGTCAGCTAAACCGTTAGCCATTTTAGCGATGATATTGGCAGTTGCTGGAATGACAACGGCTAAATCAGTCCATAAAGCTAATTTGATATGAGGGATGAAGTCATCGATTTGAGTTTGAGCCTGAAAATTGTCAGTGATAACTGGTCTTTGACTTAAGGTCGCAAAGGTTAGGGGAGTGACGAATTTTTGAGCAGCCTCAGTCATGATGACTTGGACTTGAGCCTTATTTTTAATTAATTCTCGAACGACGTTTAAACTTTTATAGGCGGCAATTCCACCAGTTACGTAAACAGCAATGTGCTTATCATTGAGCATTTTTTCACCTCAAAAATTTTTTCTTACTATATTATACATGTTTTCAAATATGATATGATTTTGGTATTGGAGGATTATAATGAATATTTTTACAGCTGATATAATTTTACTGCTCTTATTGATTTCTATTTTTAATAATCCGTTACTAAATATCTTTCAAGCCTTAGGATGGAATTTGATTTTTAGTGAAGTCGTGATTGGAATAATTTTGATTATTCTACTCATTTTGATTCATAAATTTATTTTACGAAAATATATCTTTAAAAAATAAGTGATTGACCGGTGTGGTCATCACTTTTTTATGCGAAAAGTGTAAAATTAACTTGAGTCTAGTTTCCACCAAAGGAGATAATTTTAGATGGAAAATATTTCACAACGAGAAATTGAAAATCAGGAATTAGCTAAGGACGTTGCTAGTGAAGCAATCGTTCTCTTACAAAATAAAAATAACACTTTACCATTAAAAAATAAGACAGTTGCCTTGTACGGCCATGGAGCTTTTGCCACTGTAAAGGGCGGTACTGGTTCAGGGGATGTCAATCAACGCAGTGTCGTCAGCATTTTAGAGGGCCTTGAAAATGACCATTTCACAGTCACTTCAAAACCATGGCTAGCTAGGTTGCAACGATACTATCAAAAAGAAGAACAGGCTTATCAAGATAAATTAAAAGATGATCCGATGAGTTTATTAGCACCAGCTTTTAGTTTCAAAGATCCAGAAATAGGTGAATTCAACGATGCCACAACGGGGATTTATGTAATTTCACGGAGTTCTGGTGAAAATTATGACCGTCGCGATCACAAGGGCGATTTTAAATTGACCGACAATGAGTTGGCTAATATTCAAAGAATGAGCGAATATTACACTAACAGCATCGTATTGTTAAACGTTGGTGGCGTGATGGACACTAGTTTTATCGATGAATGTCCGTTGCTCGATAGCGTCGTTTTAGTCTCTCAATTAGGAATGGTCGGTGGCGATGCTATCGCTGAAATCTTAGACGGAACTAAAACTCCATCTGGTAAATTGAGCGATACTTGGGGCTTTTCATATTCCGATTACCCTAGTTCAAAGAACTTTGGCATGTCGAATCCTGAATATGTCGAAGGAATTTATGTGGGCTATCGCTATTTCGACAGTTTTGATATTAAGCCACGTTTTGAATTTGGCTATGGTTTGAGCTATACAAAATTCTTCATCGATACTCAAAGCGTGAAAGTTAATGAAGATGATCTACGATTAAAAGTTGATGTGGAAAATACGGGTGAAGATTTTGCTGGTCAAGAAACCGTTCAAATCTATGTTTCTAAGCCTCAAACCGATATTCCAACGCCTTACCAAGATTTAGTCGATTATCAAAAGACGACCGTTCTACGTCCTAAGGCTAAGCAAACTTTAGAATTTGAAATTCCAACGACTGATTTGAGCGTCTTCGATAACGATATCAGAGCTTATGTTCTATTGCCGGGAACTTATTTGATTAGAGTCGGAAACAGTTCGCGCAATACTTCAGTGGTAGCCAATTTCAAGCTAGATAAAAAAGTAGTTTTGAAGAAGGTCAATAAAGCACTGGAACCTCGAATCGACCCCACAGCTTTATCAAAAAATAAGGTGGAACTAAAACATGTCAGTGGTGTACCTCACTTTATTTTAAAAGCCGAAAATTTTGCAGAGCCTGAATTTGTCACTTATCAAGATAAATCAGCTGTAACAACTTTTGTTGAAAAACGAGAGGACTTGCCGGGGAAAGGCTACGAACAGATTATTGAACATGTTCGCAATGCCTCTGGCAAAACTCTCGCTGATGTTAACAATGGCGACGTTGGAATGGCTGAATTCATTGCCAGTCTCTCCGAAGAAGAATTAGTTGAAATCGTTGAAGGCACAATGTCTTCTGGAAACAATTCTGTCGTGGGCATTTCTTCAGATATCGTTCCTGGAGCAGCCGGACAAACAGGAACTTTAGTTGATAAAAAGATTCCTTCAATCGTTATGGCTGATGGACCAGCAGGTGTTCGAGTAAAGCCTGTCTTTAAGAGAAATGATCAAACTGTAACTCATTATGCGACTGCTTGGCCTATTGGAACTGCTCTAGCACAAACTTGGAACAAAGAGTTGATTGAAAAAGTTGGTTTTGCTATTGGAACTGAGATGAAGGAGTTTGGCATTGATTTGTGGTTGGCTCCAGGGATGAATATTCATCGTGATCCACTTGGGGGAAGAAATTTTGAGTACTTCTCTGAAGATCCATATTTATCCGGAACCATGGCTGCCTTTGAAACTAAGGGCGTTCAATCTCATCCTAAAATTGGTGTCACTTTGAAGCATTTTTTAGGCAACAATCAAGAAAGCCATCGTAACTATGGAAATAGCATCATCGGCGAACAAGCCTTGCGTGAAATCTATTTACGTAATTTTGAGATAGCAATTGAACAAGGTCAGCCAATGGCTGTGATGTCATCTTATAATCGAGTAAATGGCACCTTCTCAGGAGCTAATTTTGCGTCTCTAACAAGTATTTTGCGTGATGAATGGCATTTTAAGGGTATGGTCATGACTGACTGGTTCAGTTCAGCAGACCCTAAAGAGAGCATGCACGCTGGTAATGACCTGATTATGCCTGGGGATTCAAAATCCGACTTGCTCAGTGCCGTGAGTGATTTTGGCCCTGAATTTGACGAGTCCGGTAAAATTAAAATCAAGCAAGGTTACGATTTGTTGAAGAAGCAAGTCACCAAGACGGAGATGTGGAACGACTTTATTATTGATCCAGATGGTGACGTATTCGTTAAAGTCCGTGTCGATGACGATTCTGCTCTGAAAGAACGAGTTAAAAAATGGATTTATAACAGCGAGGCACAAATTGTTGATGGCAATCATATCTTATTAAGCGGTAAATGGAAAGATAACAATGATATGTATTTAGGTGATTTACAGAAGTCGGCAATAAATGTTTTGAGAACTGTTTTGAAATTGAAATTTTAATAGAAAATAAAAAGAGTCTGATATCGAATTGGTTAAATTCATATCAGACTCTTTTTGAACTGCGAGCAATAAAACAGTTATGTAGCAATTATTTTGAATCTTATTCAGGTACTGAATCTATTTTAATACTTATTTAATAGACCAACAAATGCATCAACGATACTTTGCAAGAAACCAATAGTTCCTTCAGCAACGTTGCCATCATCATCGAGAATCTTAGTAACGTTTCCGATGTATGCTTCTGGCTGTTGCAAAGTAGGCATATTTAAGAAGACTAATGATTGACGTAGGGCATGGTTAGCACCAAAACCACTGATAGCACCAGGAGATACGCTGACTACGGCAGCTGGCTTTTTATCCCAGATACTTTGACCATAAGGACGTGAGCCAACGTCAATAGCATTCTTTAAACCACCAGGAATTGAACGGTTGTATTCAGGTGTGACGAAGAGTACGCCGGAAACTTCCTTCATTTTGTTTCTGAATTCTGTGTATTCAGCAGGTACATTTTCAGGTGTATCGATATCTTCGTTGTAAAGTGGTAGATTACCAATTTCAACAAATTCTGGTTCGTAATCGCTAGGGAACAACTTTACAAGATTATTAGCAATTTGTCTTGAGAATGATCCCTTACGCAAACTACCAACTAAAACAGCAATTTTCTTTGACATATAAATTCCTCCAAATCCTTCGATAAATCTAAATTAGCATAAAAAAATTGTTTCAACAAATATTTGTTCTCGCTTACAAGAAAAAAAGATTTTAAAAGCTATTTTGAACTGATTTGAAGCCAATTTTAGAGATATGAAGAGTAAATTGAAACCGAATTCAAAAATGTCAATTAGAAAAGAGAGATTTATGATGATTTTATAATGTAAACGGTATAAATAAATATTAAAATAAATTTTCCTTTTTGAGTAATCGGTTACAATAATTTTGAAAAAAATATCACAAACTTTTATAAAGTGGTCAAAAATTTAAAATTTTAAAAATTAATTAAAATTATATGACACTCATTACAAATACATTACAAAAAGTTTAGCTGACCGAATTTTTTATTATGCCTGTAATATCTCTGACATATTTATCTTGTATAGTGTCCTCTGGTAAACAAAAAACCGGGGAGCGATTAGTTGTTAAAGCAAATTAAATTAGAAGCACTACTTTTCATTAGTTTGATTGTTACAGGGGGTATGGGTTATTCAGTAGCCTACGTTGCAGATTCATCAACGGATCAAACAAGTAATGTAACGGATTTTAGAAGAACATTGACTAATTTGGAAACAAAAGAAAAGGTCGATGAAGATGCTGATAAACTAAATAAGAAAATATCATTATCAGACAATAAAGAATTTATGCCTGGTATTCAAGACAGTGAAAAGGATCCAAATATGAGTGATGTGACATCGGACCAACCAAGTCAAGATGTTGACCATGCACCAGTCCAAACTTCACAACCAGAACAAATTGCAGAATCACAACAAGCAATTACGCAGTCAGCTGCGCAAGCACCAGTTCAAATGCAACCAACATCTAAAAACGTTGGAACATTTAAAATTAGTTTTTATGATCCAGCCGTTTTAGGGTCAGACATGGGTTATTCAGGCGTTGCAACGAATCTAAGTGTTATTCCACGTGGATCACGCCTTAAAATCACCACAGCTCAAGGGGATGTCTATTATCGAACAGTTAACGATACTGGAACATTTGCCTATGACAATCCACACCAAATCGATATGGCAATGCCAAATAGCATGATTCCTTCTTATGGAATTACTAGTGCCACTGTTGAGATTTTGGGATAAAAATAAATATGTAATTGGGAAAATATTCGGGTAGAGATTACTAACTCTACTCGGATTTTTTTATCTATTCTACTTTTGTTGTAAAATAATAATTATAAAAGAGGTTGGATAAGATGAAAGCATATGGAGTAACTAATAGTAATTTAGATAGCATGATTGAATTTGACAAACAAATGGAAACGCCGCAAGGTCGTGATATTTTGGTTAAAATCCTTGGTGTTTCTATCAATCCAGTTGATATAGCCACTCGTAAAAAGGTTCAGGAAACAAAAGAACCCAAGATTTTAGGCTATGATGGCTATGGAATCGTTGAAGCGCTTGGCCCAGAAGCAAGTAAATTTGACGTTGGGGAAAAAGTTTTCTTTGCTGGTGACTACACACGTGACGGTTCATACCAAGAATATGAAATAATTGATGAACGTATCGTCGCCCGCGCCCCTAAAGAAACTTCTGTTGAAAAAAGCGTAGCAATGCCACTAGTTACACTGACAGCTAGCGAGTTGTTGTATGAAAAATTACACATTAATCCAGCAATGGATAATCGTGATAAAACTATTTTAATTATCAATGGTGCTGGAGGCGTTGGCTCAATCGCCATTCAGTTGGCTCATTTGGCTGGATTAAAAGTTATTGCCACTGCTTCGACGGATGAAAAGGTTAAGTGGGTCAAAGATTTAGGAGCCGATTTAGTGGTCAACCATCATCAAGATTTAATTAAGCAAGTTCACGATTTAGGAATAGAAAATGTCGATTATATTATTGGATTGAGCGATAACGATCCACATTGGCAAGAAATCGTTGAATTGATCAAACCTTTAGGAATATTTGCGACAATCACCAATTTGCGTGAATCCCAAGTTGCAGATTTGAAACAAAAATCAGTTGATTTTGCTTGGGAATGGATGTTTACCAAAGCTAAGTTCAAATTAGCCGCTATGTCCACTCAAGGTGAATACTTGGAAAAATTAGCTGATGGGCTAGATAAGGGAACAATTGATTCGACCGTTACTAAAGTTTTCCATGGCTTCAATTTGGATAATTTGAAACGTGCTACGAAGTTAGTTGAAGCTGGTCATATGATGGGTAAGGTTGTTGTGAAAGCATAATATTATGATAAAAAAGGTTGTATCAACTGGAAATATCCAAGTTGGTACAACCTTTTTTATACACGTCTAAATTTGAGAATCTACTATATTAATAGTGTTTAATTTGTCAAAATATCAATAAATTTTTCAAAGGGTTTATTAACTATGTAATCGTCACGATAAATAAAATCTAACTGAATCGTAGAAAATTCTGCTGGCAAAGGAAAAGTATTGATTAATCCTTCAAAAACGTAAGGTTGAGCAGTTTTTTTTGGAACGATACTGGCTCCTAAACCTGAACAGACACTGGCTAAAATGGCATCTAGATAATTAAATTGAATCAATTGCGGAGCTTTCATTGATTTAGAAGCAAACCATTTGTCAGCAACTTCCCGATAAACGCAGCCGATGGGAAAAGTTAAGAAGGGCGTTGTTTTAAAATCAGGCATCTTATCAGAATTTGATATGAGACAAAGTTTTTCTTTTGAAAGTGGAATCGTAGTTAACTTGTCAGCTTGATTTATTTCACCAACGACGGCTCCATCTAATTCATGATTTAAAACTTGTTGAATATTTTTGATTCGATGATGAGCTTCAATTGCCAAATTAACTTTTGGAAAAGTTTGATGATATTTAGTTAAGATAGCAGGCAAGTAAGTCGTTGAAGCAGTTTGTAAGGTACCGATATGCAAATCTCCTTCAATATCTCTTGGACGACGCAACTGATTAACGGTGTCCTCTGTTAAATTCACGATTTGAATAGCTCGTTGATAAAATTGTTTACCATCTTCTGTTAAAATTACGCCTCGATTGGTTCGATAAAAAATAGTAGTTCCCAGTTTATTTTCTAATTGACGGAGTCGACTGGAAATGTTCGATTGAGCATAGCCTAATTGAGTGGCAGCTGCAGAGATGGTCCCGGTTCGAGCAATTGTAATAATCATTTTTAAAGTATCAATATTCATTTGCAACTCCTGATATATTATTTGTTAATATCTATCATTCAAATACTCGTATATTATTATATGACAAATGAATTTTATAATGTAATTTGCAATTGAATTATGAAATGAGCTGAAGGAGTGAACAAATTGCTTAATACCACGAGCAATAATTATGCTTTTTATTTGAAACTGGATAATGATGACAAATTGGGTATTCTCAGAAAAATCGCTTATCAGGTTGCATCCCTTGATAGTTTGAATAAATTAACTATATATAATGAAATTTTAGATAATGAGTTGCAAGGTAGCACGATTTTTTCCCATCGAGTCGCATTTTGTTTTGCTGTAAATGATGAAATCAAAATGCCACAAATATTTTTATTTTCGCTTGATAACGCTGTTGCGTGGGGGAATGATGAACAGATGGTGGATTATATAGTTATTGCAATATTGCCAAATGGTTTTTCCAATAATCAGTTTACGTTATTAAATAGCTTAGTTTCACAAGTAATCAGACAAAATGCCAGTCAGTTGAATAATGCTAAGAAAGATCAGAGGGCTTTGTCAAAGTTAAATGAATTCTTTGAATCGATAAATTTTCAAATCCAATCTTCTAAAAGGGGCGATATTCTTAATATCTTTCAAGAGTTAAGAAATATTTACATAACTTACGGAGATACGAATAGTTTATTGCGAGTAGAAGCATATATCTTGAATGGGAGTATTTTACAGGTAAGACAGATTAGACTTGAAAAAATTGATTTGGAAAATGAAATTTTGGAATTGCCAGTTGGAATGTCTAGTAATGATAAAATAATTTTTTTCAAACCCAATAAAAAACTAGCTCGCGGAAATATGGCAACTGATATAAAAACGCAAAGCCATTTGATTAAGAACTTGTTAGAACGTTTAATTTTACTTCAAAAATAGCTTCATAATAAAATAGGGATGGTAATCAAAAAAGATTATCATCCCTATTATTTTTATATATAATTATTTGTGTTTTTATTTATATTAAATTGAAATGTTTTAGACCCTTAACAATTCCACCGTTAACGTTTTCAGTGGTAACATAAGTTGCAGCGTTCTTGACGGATTCAATTCCGTTGCCCATTGCAATACTATAGTCAGCTGATTCAATCATTGGCAAGTCGTTTGGACCATCGCCAAAAGCGTAAACTGGCTTATCTTCAAGGTGCAAACCTTTGATGAGGTGTTTGATACCATTCATTTTAGAGACACCCTTATCAATCGTATCAATTGAATAAGGACCAGTTTTGTAAAATTTCAATTCTGGAAATTTCTCTTGGTATCTTTTTGCATCGCCACTTGAAACGACAACGACCATTTGTACATCCTTTTTTTGATAGAATGTTGGATCGACTTTTGGTAATTCGATATTAACAGCTTGATAAAAGTCTTTGACAAAATCGGATGCTTCGCTTAAAAATGATTCTGTCGGCGAGTGCATACTAATGCTGTCACCAAATTCTTTAGCTTGATTGATTACAGCTTTTATTAAGGTAGGTTTGATATTATTTTGATAGATGACGTTGCCTTGCGATTGGACAAATGCACCATTTAAAGTAATATAAGTATCAATACCTGTTGTTTTGGTTGCTGCATCGATTTCGATCGGTGAGCGTCCGGTACTGATAACTGGTAAGTAATTATTTGCTTTCAATTGATGGACTGCCTTTGCAACAGAGTCATCAACTTGTGAGTCATTGTTTAACAGGGTCCCGTCAAGATCGAAGAAGACAGTTCCTTGATAATTGTTATTCAAAAGATCACCAACTTAAATTTATTTTTGTATACTAATGACATGTTAACAATTTTTATTGTAATGAGATAGCCTAATTTTAAATATGGAGTGATATTTATGAAGATTTTAATGATAGAGGATAATAAGTCCGTCTCCGAAATGATGGGGATGTTCTTTCAAAAAGAAAAATGGGAAGCTGATTTTGCCTACGATGGCAATCAAGCTATGGACATGTTCAATGCTGATCCTGACAAATGGGATATGATTACCCTTGACTTAAATTTACCTGGCAAAGATGGTATGGAAGTAGCCAAGGAAATCCGGAAAGTTTCAAAAACCGTTCCGATAATTATGTTGACCGCTCGTGATACTGAAAGCGACCAAGTTCTCGGATTGGAATTTGGAGCTGACGACTATGTTACTAAACCATTTAGCCCAATTACGTTGATTGCCAGAATGAAAGCTATTCACAGACGTGATGAGAATATGGCTGAAAAAATTGCTGAAAGTTCTCCAGTTGATGCAACGGTGGAAGAAGCAGATGATGGTTTTGACATCAACACTGGCTTTTTCAAATTGAATTCTAACACGCGTGAAGCCTATTTAAATGGTCAGGAAATTCCTGATTTGACACCTAAAGAATTTGATTTATTGAAGACTTTGGCAAGTAAACCTAAACAAGTCTTTTCACGTGAACAATTGTTGGAACAAGTTTGGGATTACGACTACTTCGGTGAAGAGAGAACGGTCGATGCCCACATTAAGAAGCTTCGTCAAAAAATTGAAAAGGTCGGACCTCAAGTTATTGAAACTGTTTGGGGCGTTGGCTACAAATTTGATGATACAGGAGCAAAAGCTAAGGCATAATGAAATTAATTTATCAAAATATGCTGAGTTTTTTAATCGTTATCTTAACGACTTTAGGTATTATTTTGTATTCTGTTACTAGTGCCTCAACTAATTGGGGGTACAACCGAACTTATAAGAGTTTGGAGAGCTATGCTGGTAACTTAGAAAAAATCGCTTTGAAAAACGATCCAAAGACTGGGCAAATTCATAATATAACAGGCGATAATATTCGAACGGTTGAACAAGTTCTTTCAGAGAGAAACGTTCAATTTGCCATCTTCGATTACAAGAATAATCAAGTTTACCCAACGCCACCAACTAATGTGAAATTGCACTTGAAGCAATCGTATTGGAAGAAGCTAAAGCAAGGCAAAACAATTCGAAATATTCAAAAACCGCAAAATACCGCAGGCAATCCTCGACTTCGTAAAGATGATGACCGCAGTTATGTCTATGTTTTAACGCCATGGTTCCAAAATGGTAAATTGATTGCGGCTGTTTGGGCAGGTTCAGATGTTTCGGAGTTGCAAACTAATATCGGTGAAATCAATCGACGGCTTTATTTTGCACTCTTGATTTCACTTCTAGCAGCGATTATTTTGAGCTTCCTCTTGTCAAGATACCAAGTCAACCGAATCAACCGTTTACGTGGTGCAACTAAGAAAGTTGCCAATAATGATTTCTCTGTTCAAATTGAGAGTAGAGGTCGAGATGAGCTGGATGATTTGGCTGACGATTTCAACCAAATGGTCAAGTCGCTTGAAGCATCTGACAAAGAAATCAAGCGCCAAGAACAACGTCGTAAAGAGTTTATGGCTGATGCATCTCACGAAATGAGAACGCCTTTGACGACTATCAACGGTCTTTTGGAGGGATTGGCTTATAATGCTATTCCCGAAGAATCAAAGGATCAAAGTATTCAATTGATGAGAAATGAAACAAAACGTTTGATTCGACTAGTCAATGAAAATTTGGATTACGAGAAGATTCGGACTAATCAGATTACGATGGCTAAACGTGTCTTTGATGCGAATAAGCCATTAAAAGACATTACTTCGCAATTGAAGAAAAAAGCTGACAGCTCTGGTGATGAATTGATTCTCAAACCTTATGAAGGCGAATTGAAGACTTATGCTGATTATGATCGCTTCGTACAAGTGATTTTTAATATCATGCAAAATGCGATTCAGTTCACTAATAAGGGAAAAATTTTTATCAGTGGAGGCCGTGATGATGAGCGTCACGCTTCAATTTTCACCATTTCAGATACTGGTATCGGGATGTCAGAAGATCAAGTTAAAAATATTTGGGATCGGTACTATAAAGCTGATCCATCCCGGAAGAATCGAAAATATGGTGAATCTGGTTTAGGACTTTCAATTGTTCACCAGTTGGTCGAAAATCACGGTGGAGAAATTGAAGTCAAAAGTAAGCTAAATGAAGGAACTACTTTCACAGTGACATTATTTGATGAAGGTTATGAACATAAACCTGACGAAGATAAAAAGGAACCACAGAATAAAGAGAGTTAAAAAGTATTATTAAGAAATAAAAGGCGAAACGAAACATGTCATTTTCAGATATGTCTCGTTTCGTCTTTTTTATAGTTATTTATTGTTATCTTTGAGATACGACCAACTATCGATTGGCGTTCGATCATTTTGGAGCTGTAAAGCGTCAGTATTATAGAGATTAGTTGTCGTCTTATTTCCATTTTGAGAATAAAGACTAGTTGATTTTTTGCCAAGGTCATTACGGATTTTCTCCATTTGTTGAACTTGATCTTGATAGGAGTAATTCGTTGGATTGACAGGCGTGAAACCAAACGGCGTGTAAAAGCGCAACAGATTCTTGTTGTTGACATCGTCTGAAACTTTTAACTTGAGAGCTGCTTCCTTAACCCATTTTTCGGCTTTGGTTGCTAGGTCGGGATTGTCATGCAGGTCAATCTCTTCTCCAGTTGCATTCGAGTAAACTGTTGGCATACCTTTGTCAGAAGGATAGACGGTGTACTTGGGCGTTATCAAACTGTGATTTCTAAAGGTGACTTTCGAATCGTGCTGTTTGGAGAGTAAATCAGTCCCTAATTGAATATACTGTTTCGTATTAACACCAGCTAGATGAAGAATCGTTGGCAAAACATCGATTTCTCCACCGTAAGTGTGCTTTACGCCACCTTTAAGACCATCCATGTGAATCATGAAGGGTACTCGTTGCATTTGGGTTTCGTTGAATTTACTCCACGTGTTAGCATCTTTTCCCAGTAATTGGGTAGCTAGTTCCTTATGTTGAGTGGCATTTAACCCATAGTGGTCTCCATATAAGACGACCATCGTATTTTTATCGAGTCCAGTAGCTGATAGATAGTTGAAGAATTCTTCAATTGACTTGTCAAGGTAGTGGGCCGTTTCAAAGTAACGATTGATTTCGTCATCAGACAAATCGGTAGTTTGGAAGTTGCCATTATCTTCATCGGAAAATTGGTAACTGACATGGTTGGTGACCGTTAAAAATTTAGCATAAAACGGTTGTTGCATTTGTTCTAGATACTTGACTCCTTCAGAGAAGAGTAGTTTATCTTTAATGCCATAAGTGTTGTCGGACTGGGTATCAGGGTCTTTAGTATCATAATAGCTTTGATCAAAGAAATAGTTATAGCCCATATTCTTGTAAACAGAGTCACGACTCCAAAAACTCCCGACATTTCCGTGGAAGACAGCACTGGTATAGCCTTTCTTTTGGGAAAGAATGGCGGGAGCAGCTTGGAAAGTATTCGATGTTCCCAGTTTAGTAAAGAATGAAGTTCCAGTTGGCAATCCAAATAATCCTGATTCCAGCATCGTTTCGGCATCGCTAGTGCGACCAGAACCAACCTCATTGAAGAAATTATCATAAGATAGAGTATTTTTATCGTTGTAAAGACTGTTTAGAAACGGCGTCACTTCAACGCCATTGATCTTCATCCCAATTAAGAATTGTTCAAAACTTTCTAGATGCAAAATAATAATATTCTTACCATTAGCTTTGCCAAAATATTCTGCATTAGGAGC
The DNA here is from genome assembly GCF_009600995.1 of Companilactobacillus halodurans. Taxonomy (NCBI): domain Bacteria; kingdom Bacillati; phylum Bacillota; class Bacilli; order Lactobacillales; family Lactobacillaceae; genus Companilactobacillus; species Companilactobacillus halodurans. The sequence goes on from NZ_VDFO01000020.1 coordinate 41,837, forward strand.
AGCGTAATTATTTTTCGTATAATCTAAAATATTGTCGATTTCGGTTTCAGTTGCATTCGAACGGACCTGATCGTTTTTTAATGCACGAATAGAATCATAAGGCAAAAAGGAATTGATACCTAAATATTTCACGATATAAGAGTGATCAAAGGTACGTCCTAACAATTGCGGGCGATTACCCTCAGAACCAGCTAAATCGGCTGAAAATAATGCTAAGCCTAAAAAGGTAGTAGCAAAGGCATTCAGTTTTCTAAAGGGAGTTCTGTCAATTTTAATAAAATGAGTTGCGAATAATAAAATGATGATTAAAAAATCCACCAGATAAATCGCATCGCGGACCTTTACTACACCAAGCGTTGTCGTCAATAAACCATTTGCTACTTTGCCAACTCCAGTAATTGAATTAAATGAAATGAAGTCTGAGAAGGCGCGGTAATAAAGGATGTTTCCATAAATAAAAAGAGAGTCAGCTAAATGAATGATTCCCATCACCCAATATGAAATAACTGACTTATTGAAATAGAGTGCAAAGCTCATTAAAAAGACTGTTGTCGCAAAAGGATTAACTATCAATAGGAAATGTTGCAGTAGATTCTCAATTCCTAATGAAAAATCAAGGTAATAAGCGATAAGACTTTTGAGCCATAAACAAACGATTAGGAAGGTCATAAATCCTAATCGTTTGTTTAAGATTGATTGAATTTTTTTCATTGTATTCCTCATAACTAGATTAGTTCATAGCCTAATAATACGTTATTTAATAAAATAAAAAAAGTCGGCTTAAACCGACTTCTTGCATCTTATTGAATTTTGAACAGTCTATTTAGTATTGTCATTGTCATCTTTTAAAATACTGGACCAGCTATCAATATAAGTTCTGTCGCCATTTAATTCAGGGGCATCAGTATTATAGAGGTTAGTGGTTGTTTTATTGTTATTTTGCGAGTAGACGCTAGTTGACTTCAAACCGAGACTGTTTCTTTCTCGAACTAATTTTTGAATTTCATTTTGATAACCATAATCTTTTGGATCAATTGGCGTAAAACCAGTTGGCGTATAGAAACGCAAGAGATTCTTATTGTTGATGGTGTCAGATAAGTTCAATTCCTTATCGACCTTATTCTGCCATTTAGCAACTTTCTTCTTCAAAGTTGGATTTTTGTCAAGATCTACCAATTCGCCAGTCTTATTCTTGTAAACTTCTGGATTGCCATCGCTATCTTTTAAGACAGTGTAATTTGGCGTAATGAAGTTTTTATTTCTAAAGGCAACAAGTTGTTTATGCTGCTTTGATAAGAGATCAGTTCCTAATTGAACATATTGTTTCGTATTGATACCAGCTAAATGTAAAATTGTTGGCAAAACATCGATTTCTCCACCATATTCGTGGTTGATGCCACCCTTTAGTCCTTTCATATGAATCATGAAAGGCACCTTTTGCATTTGAGAATCATTGAAATCAGTCCAGTCATTGTCATTAACGCCTAGAACTGGTGCCAAATCAGTGTTTTGACTGTCAGATAATCCGTAATGGTCACCATAAAGGACAATCATGGAATTATCATAGATTCCACTTGATTTAAGGTAATTGAAGAATTCTTTTAAGGCGTTATCCAAGTAGTGAGCCGTTAAGAAATAATTGTTAACGGCGCTGTTATCAGTGTTTGGTGGCACGAAACCATCATTATCTTCATCCGGCAATTGGAAAGGATAGTGATTTGTGACAGTGATAAATTTAGCATAGAACGGTTGCTGCAATTGTTCCAAATACTTGGCACTTTCTGAAAGCATCAATTTATCTTTCATACCATATTCAAGACTGGAATCACTCGTCTTATTAAAGTATTTCGAATCGAAAAAGTAGTCATAACCCATGTTCTTATAAACGTTGTCACGGTTCCAGAAACTACCGACGTTTCCATGGAAGACAGCACTAGTGTAGCCTTCTTTTTGACCTAAAATAGCAGGAGCAGCTTGGAAAGTATTGTCGCTACCTAGTTTTGAGAAGAAAGATCCTTCAGGTAAACCAAAAAGTCCAGTTTCTAGCATATTCTCGGCATCACTAGTTTTACCTTGGCCGACTTCATGATAGAAATTATCAAAGGACATTGTGTTTTTGTCGTTGTATAAGCTATTTAAAAAGGGCGTAACCTCTTGGCCGTTGACCTTATCGTTGATTAGGAATTGTTGGAAACTTTCCAAATGGATGATGATAATGTTTTTGCCCTTAGCTTTACCAAAATACTTCGGATTTGGTTTAGCATAATTTTGATTGAGATAGGCGAGGACATCATCCATATCTGTTCCGACCGCTTCAGAACGAACTTGGTTATTTTGAACAGTCTTGATTGAATCATAAGCCAAAAAAGTATTCAGTCCTAAATACTTAACGATGTAGGCACGATCAAAGGTCCGACCCAATAATTGAGGGCGGTTACCTTCAGCAATCATTAAATTAAATGAGAAAAGAAAAATTCCTAAAAAAGTTGTTGCAATTGCGGTCAATTTCTTCATTGGTCTTTGGTCAAGTTTGATATAATGGGTTAGTAACAATATTGCGATAATAATGAAATCCAATCCATAAATAAAATCGTGTGTTTGGATAAGATTTGCCGCACTGTTACCAAGGCCTTTAGAAACTTTAGAAGCACCAGCAATCGTGTTGAAAGAGAGAAAATCACTGAATTCACGATAATAAAGAATATTGCCGTATAACAATGCTGACTCAAGTACATAGATTATTCCCATAATGATATATGAGAGTTTGGGACGGTTGATGTATAACGCTATACTCAACAAAATAAGTGTAGTTGCAATTGGATTGATAATTAGAATTAGATGTTGTAACGGGTCCGAAGCGCCTAATGAAAAGTCTACATAGTAGGCAATGACGGTTTTGACCCAGAGTAAAGCGATTAAAAAGCTCATAAAGCCCAATCGCTTGCTCAGAAGATGTTTTAATTTATTCATTGAGAATTCCTTGCTTGTAAAAATTATTTAAATAAATCTATTTAAAGGCTAAATAAATTACTTAATAGTTAGTATAATACGTTATAGGTAAAAAGTGGGAAAGAATGAGTAAAATGATATTTTTAGGACCGCTTTATGATTACATTTATAAAATGTATGCGATGAGGATTAATCATTTTCCATTGATTCGGCTTTCTTTTTACGCTGTGGATAAAGCAATACTGTATACCTTATTCTTCATTGTTTTAAGGTTTATATGGATTAAAATGAAAAAGAAGGATACAACTTTTTGGTATGAATTTTGGCTAGATTTGTTTGTATTCTACGTTTTCCTACTTTTTGCTTTGACAGTCTTTCGAGAAGGCTATTTCATTTGGCAGTTCAAGTTTTATTGGCATCGTCCACTGTCTGAAATAAATATCGTTCCGCTGATAGAAACATTTAAATTAGCCGATGCTAAATCATTGGTCGACTTTATTTATAATTTGTATGGTAATATTATGTGGTTCGTACCAATGGGATTCTTTATTCCAGCATTAAGCAAAAAACATCTGAAATTCTTTGATGTAGTCGTAATCGGTGCTTTGATTTCGATTTCTATTGAAACGATGCAATTTGTTTTGAATACTGGAGTCACCGATATTGATGACGTTATATTTAATACAATTGGCGCAATGGTAGGATATTTGTTGTTTTTTATTGGAAAATGGATAAAAAAGTCGATAAAAATTTGAAATTTTCTGTGAAAATGATTAATCTAGTTTTGATGATGTATATGGAGGAGAGAAAATGACACAAATTAAATTTGATGATTCAAAGTTAAGCAAGTTCGTTCATGAAAACGAAGTTGGCGAAATGCAAGCACTAGTTACTGCTGCTGACGAAGAACTACGTAAGGGTACTGGTGCCGGTGCTGATTTCCGTGGTTTCATCGACTTGCCTGTTGATTACGACAAAGATGAATTCGGCCGTATCAAGAAAGCTGCTAAAAAGATCCAATCTGACTCAGAAGTCTTTGTCGGAATTGGTATCGGTGGTTCATACTTGGGTGCACGTGCTGCAATTGACTTCTTGAGCTCATCATTCTACAACGTTAAGAATGATAAGGATGTTCCAGAAGTTTACTTCTGTGGTAACTCAATTTCTCCAAATTACTTAGCCGACCTTATTGAAGTTATCGGTGATCGTGACTTCAGTATTAACGTTATTTCAAAATCTGGTACAACAACAGAACCTTCAATTGCTTTCAGAATTTTGAAGGCTAAGTTGATTGAAAAGTATGGTGCAGAAGGCGCAAAGGAACGTATTTACGCTACTACTGACCGTGCTAAGGGTGCTTTGAAGAGTGAAGCCGATGCCGAAGGTTACGAAGAATTCGTTGTTCCTGATGACATTGGTGGTCGTTTCTCAGTTCTCACTGCTGTTGGTCTATTGCCAATCGCTGTTGCCGGTATCGATATCGACAAATTGATGGAAGGTGCTGCACAATCTCGTGAAGATTACAGTTCAGCTGACCTTACAAAGAATGACGCATACAAGTATGCTGCATTGAGAAATATCTTATACCGCAAAGGTTACACAACAGAATTGCTTGAAAACTACGAACCAAACGTTCAATACTTTGGCGAATGGTGGAAGCAATTGATGGGTGAATCTGAAGGTAAAGATCAAAAAGGTATCTACCCATCATCAGCTAACTTCTCAACTGATTTGCACTCATTAGGTCAATATATCCAAGAAGGACGTCGTAACTTGATGGAAACAGTTGTCCTAATCGACAAGCCAAGACATGACGTTAAGATTCCTGCCGAAAAGGGTAACCTTGATGGTTTGGAATACTTGGAAAACAAGTCAATGGACTTTGTAAACAAGAAAGCTTACGAAGGTGTTGTACTTGCACATACTGACGGTGGTGTTCCTGTTATGACAGTACACATCCCAGAACAAAACGCATTTAGCTTAGGATACTTGATGTACTTCTTCGAAATTGCTGTTGGTATTTCAGGTTACTTGAATGGTATCAACCCATTCAACCAACCAGGTGTTGAAGCTTATAAGAAGAACATGTTCGGATTGCTAGGTCGTCCTGGGTATGAAGAACTTGGTGAAGAATTAAATAAGAGACTTTAATTTAAAAATACAAATACTCCTTACATCATTTGATGATGTAGGGAGTATTTTTTTGACTATTCAATTTTAATTTTCAATATAAACTATTTCCCGAATCAAACCATAATTAGTTCGTTTAACAATTAAATCCAGAGTTTCTTCAAAGCCAAACATTTCGTAAAATGCTCGGGCAATTAAATTATTTTTTAACACGATTAAGTACAGTTCTGAAAACTCTGAATGCAGGATATTCAAGGCTTTTTGAAATAATTTTTGCCCAATACCTTGATGTTGATACTTTGGCAAAACATAAAGCGTATAAATTTCGCCAAAATTTTGATAATTACTTCGTCTAGCTGGTCCGTAAGAACAGACGCCTGCAACTTTATCCCCATCTAAAGCTATCAAAGTGTTGTTCCAGTAGGTTTTTGGGTGCCACGTTTTAGGTGTGATTTCATTGAGATATTTTTGTGGTACCAATCCGACGTAAGAGTAGATAAAAGTTTGATAATACAACTGACTGATTTTTTGAAAGTCGAAGTATTTACCAGTTTTGATGATTTTAAAAGTCATGGTTAGTTTCGACTTTCGACTGAATTGGTTGCACTGGCGAAGACACCTAACTTACCAAAGACAAGTCCGAGGACGAATCCAGCAAAGGTCAATGTGACCCAACCTAATCCTAAACTGGCAAAGGGTACATATTGATGATAGAAATTAAGCGCTGTTTTAACAAAAGTTAAATTAGTAACAGCAGCTGGCGAGGCGTTCAACATATCAAAGACAGCTGGCAAAACGGTGAAAGCAATCGTCATCTTATAAACGACGCTTGCATATGGTTTTGCATGAATAGTTAAAGAAACGAGAATCAAAGCAAGTGATAATGGGTAAAGCAACATTAAGACTGGCAATGACCAAGCGATGATGTTATCAAGTCCAGCATTAGCAACGACAAAGGACATGATGGTAGTTGTTCTTAACCATGCTAAGTAGCTGACTTTAGGGAATAACTTGTGGAAATCTTGGGCAAATGAAGCAACTAAGCCCATGGCGGTAGTGAAGACTCCTAAAGTTACCAAGACTCCTAAGAAAGCTGCTCCAAAATTGCCGAAATAATAATTAACGATTTGTGAAAGGGCAACGCCTCCATTAGCAGAAAGTGTCAATTTGCTTAAACTAAAAGCACCTAGTAAAACTAATCCGAAGTAAACTAAAACTTCAAGGGCGATACTTAAAGAACCAGCTTTAGCAGTTAGTCCAGTCAATTCTTTATCCTTGTATCCAAGGCCTTTTACAGCATGGACGAAAGTAACACTTAAAGCTAACAAAGCGACAGCATCGATCGTGTTGTAGCCTTCAAGCAAGCCGCTGATAGTAGAACCAGTTTGATAGGCTTGAGTAGGCATGTGATTGACGCCGCCCATTGGTTTCAAGAAAGCGACCAAGAAAACAACGGCCAATAAGACAAGGAAAATTGTGTTGAGATATTTGCCGACATATTTCAGCAAACGGTTCTGATGAACACTTAAAACATAGGCCAGTCCAAAGAATAGAGCGGTAAAAAGCAGCATCGAGACGGTGTCAAACTTTTTAGGCAAGAAGGGTTGAACAGCCATTTGAAACGCCGTCGCAGCGGTTCTTGGTGTTCCAAAGAAAGGCCCGATAGTCAAGTGGACCAATACTAAAAATAATGCGGCATAAAATTTGCCAACTGGACGAGCCAAATCATATAAGCCATCACTCTTCGTAACAACGACCGCGAGAATGGCTAGCAGTGGAAACAACGAACCTGAAATTGCGAAGCCAAATGCGGCTGATAGCCAGTTGTTACCAGATAATTGTCCTAGATGAACCGGGAAAATTAAGTTCCCAGACCCAAAGAACATCCCAAAAATTAATGAACTGACGACTAGTAAATGCAAAAGTCTTTTATTGCGTTTCTTTTCTCCTGATAAATCGTAATCCTCTTTCATAAGTAATCCTCCAAAAAATGTTTTGTCTAATCTGTGCTATATCATTAATGCCACTAATATCAGAGTCCATTTTTTACCACCTCTTTTTGAAATTAGAAAACGTGAATCATTTCTGGGAAACAAAAAGAGCCCTCTTCCAGTTAAGGAAAAGGGCTCCATGAGAACGGTACCACCTTTTTTGAGTATTCAAAAATACCCACTCAATTAACGGACAAAAAATCTATCCGCTAGCCTGATAATGGTGGCTGCCACGGTAACCTACATATCGGCACCGAACTCAGAAATGATTTTCGAACGTCTCTTGATGATCACTTTTCACTCGACGTGACTCACTAGGCATACTTGAGATTTCTACTTTTTTCTTCAACGTTTTGTTGCTTCGTATTATAGTCACTGAAAAATTAAAATTCAAGTATTATTTTAATAAAATTATAATATTTATAATTTAGTGGGGGTTCGATTCAAGAAATGCTTTGCCCCGTCGATGACATGAAAATAAGTCGCTAAACTTAACATGTCGCGGTTGACACTTCTTAGAAACGGCCATTCACGCAGAGATCCTCTGAGAACGGAATTATTTTGTTCGATGAATTCTTTGCTGATTTGTTGTGGCTTATCAGTAAAGATACCAGAGCTATACAAAAAATTAGAATAATCATAGAAAAATTGAGCAGTTTTAGGATTGTTGATGGTTTCATGTAACAGGCGAGTTCTTAGTCTGATAAAACTCATCGTATTACGAGCGACTTGAGTACTGCTGTTCGATTCAGATAAAAAGGCAATCAATTGTTCGAAGAAATGTTGATATGAGTGGATTTCATCGCTACTGAGATAAGCTCTAGGATGTTTTTTGAATGGGTAAGTCCAATTACTTAGATTGTATTCCCATTTTTTGCCAATCCAAATAGTGTATGGCAACTCGTAAAACATTTGGGTGATATCCTGTTCAAAACTTTCATTGAGGATTTCTGAATAATCATGTGGCAAAAGACGATTGATGTCTTTTCTGATTTGGGGCGTCAGTAATTTTTGATTGTTAGTGTCATCAGTCAAAGCAAATAATTTATCCCAAGTCATTTTATCAAGCAATTCAGGTTTGACTTGTTGAATCAATTTTAAATTGACTGGAGCAGAATTTAGAGTATAACCTGCATCAAAACAGTCATCAATCAATTGCAAAGTCTGAACGAAATGACCACCTAAAGAATGTCCTAAACCGTACATGTGAGTATTGGGATCAACAAGATTTTTAATATATTGAACGAATTCTCTTGCAACTGTTAATTGACTAAAATTTTTATCGCTACCAATCAAAATTGAATTAATGTTATAGTCCCAATCTTTATAAGTTTCAAGAATAGATTGCTCAAAACGCTTACTTTTAGATTTGATTTTATCGTCTGAACCAGCCTCAGTCCCGCGAAAGGTTATATAGCATTCGTTAACATCATCAATGGAAATCACATACGCAGTGGCAGAGAATCCACATTCGCGTGCTTCTGGAAAAATGTCGCGGGCGTCATAAGATGTAATGTGAGTTGGCATGCGATGTATCCGGTTGTAAGCTAATAATCTCAAATAATTTTCTGGCTTGAACTCTTGATAGAGATATCTATCATAGTCGAATTGCAATAATTTAGTCCGAAAAACACTATCTTTCAAGAGTTCTTCAGGTTGATAGGTTTTATCTCTTAAATGTAAGGGTAAGAGATTATGAATCAAGAGAATCAAATAAATCTGATTCAAGTAACCATGACAAAGATTGAGATTTTCATTGTTGATTTTAGTAATCAGTTGTTTCAATTTATTGATTTTTCGATTACGTGAAGTCCGTTTGAAACGTTGCTTGCTAGGAGCTTGGTTGATATTTTTTAGTTTTAAAGCCTTATCGATCATTTGGGGATGAATTTTTTCATTTTTGATAAACGCAGGGACACGTAAATCAATGACCTGGTTGAGCAAGAGATTGGTTAGACGGTCTTTTTCTTTATTTAGATATGAGTAGCTGAAATAAAGACGTTTATTTTGTGGTAATAATTTTTTACTGTCCTCTTTGTTGAATGTCAAAGGAAGGTTTTTGTGAGCTCGAAAGTTGAGTAAGTCTAGTTGTTCGTAAACATGATTTAATGGCTGTTCGTCAAATTAAGTTGATGGCAGTTTACATAAGCAGTTAGATCATAATTGGTCTAGCTGTTTTTTATTTGGCTGACGAGCTTGCTCGGAGCCAAAAAATTTGAAGATTGATACGCTT
>NZ_VDFO01000021.1:0-49388 GCF_009600995.1 Companilactobacillus halodurans
TAAGCGTATCAATCTTCAAATTTTTTGGCTCCGAGCAAGCTCGTCAGCCAAATAAAAAACAGCTAGACCAATTATGATCTAACTGCTTATGTAAACTGCCATCAACTTAATTTGACGAACAGCCATTTTTTATTTTACCAAGCTTGATCAACAGGACCAACAGTAAATTCATTGACAGTTGTGTCTTCTGGCGTATCGATAGAAAAAGCAACGACATTAGCCACTTTATCAGCTGAGAGTTCAGTTTGAGCTCTCACTTCAGCTTCACCTTTAGCAACTGCTTTATCAGGAATGTGACTAGTTAATTCTGAATGAACGGCAGCTGGGTAAATAACTGAAGTCCGAATGTGTTCATTATTTTGGGCACATTCCATTCTCAAAACTTCCATCAAATCTTTGACGCCCCATTTAGTGGCACCATAAACGGCACCGCCTGGATAGGCCTTTATGCCAGCAACTGAAGATGTGGCAATGATTTGTCCAGAATGTTGTTTACGAAATTCTGGCAAGATAGCAGCAATTCCGTAAAGAACGCCTTTCAAATTGACGTCAATCATCAAATCCCAATCTTCAACACGAAGTTCTGATAATGGAGAATTTGGCATCACGCCAGCATTTAGATAGATGACATCGACATGACCAAATTTTTCTTTAGCAAAATCGACCAGCTTTTGACTGTCTTCACGTTTGGTCACATCCGTTTTTTGATAAACTGCTTGACCGCCAGCATCCTTGATTTCACTAACAATTTTACTTAATTTATCAGTGCTTCTAGCACCCAAAACAACTTTCGCACCTTCGTGAGCCAACTTTTTAGCCGTAGCCTCACCAATACCAGAGGATGCGCCTGTAATAATAACAACTTTATCTTTAATCATATAAAAAGGCCCTCCAATTTTGTTTTCACATTAATTGTAAGAGCCCTTTCAAAAATAGTTAAATACTTATATTCTATGGTAATTGATAACTTTTAATTATAATTTAAAATAATTTTCCAAAAAGATAGCCAATCCGTCATTTACATTAGCTTCCGTCACATAATTAGCTTGTTTTTTAACTTCTTTTAGGCCGTTACCCATGGCGACTGATAATTTAGCCTCTTGCATCATCCCAACATCATTCATGCCATCGCCAAAAACGAAGGTGTGATTGGAATCTACATTTTGCTCCAATTGAATTTGTCTAACAGCTGTTCCTTTGTCAGTTTTAAGTGGAATCATTTCTAAATTACGAGGATTTGACGATGAGATTCGCAACATCTTTGTTTTCAACAAATTGTCGTGCGCTTCTTTTAATTCAGAATCTTTCCCACGACTCAATACGACGCCATTGGTAATTTCATCCTCAATCTCTTTAAGTTCTGACAAATTATTGATTTCCCTATAACCAAATGAATCGTCAAAATTACCAGCATTTTGAGCAATAAAATCAGGGATTCTTTCAGTAAAGTAGGCCTTTTTAGGTGTAAACAACATCATTGGCAACTTATTGACCTGAGTAATCTTATAGGCCATTTCAACAACTTTTCCACCCAATTTAGTAATTTCTTGACCATTCCTACCGTCAAAGACTGCTCCATTAGAAGTAATCATCTTGACTTTGGGATTCAACAATTCCTGAGTAATCCTTGCCAATTCATACATTCTGCCAGTGGCAATATAAAATTGCACATCTTGTTTTTGTAACTTTTCAATGACCGATTTCGTTCGCTTAGAAATATGTTTATGGTCAGCTGACAACAGCGTTCCATCAAGATCCATAAAAACTAAATATTTTGGCATAGCTATCTTCCTCATAATATATTAGATAATTATACCTTCTATTGTAGCAAATTATTGAAACCGATTACTTTTTATTTTGAGAATAATACTCTAATCGGTATGGTGAGTCCATTGACCAATCAAAACTATTAAGCCAATTATACTTCCTACGATGTAAAAAATAATTTCCAAATCATCTTTTAGGTCTGATGCTTTTATATTTTTGCCCTTTTTCATAAAATTCATCCTCCTTAAAATTCTAATAATCCTGAATCAATTTTAACATAAGTACATATTTGCACTTACAGCCGTATCAATTTTAATGAACTTACTTTAATTTTTTTAACTCAAAAAGGATACTTCCATTTACTAGGGAGTATCCTTATTTCTTATCTTATTTAGAATTTTTAATCACACGAAAAACGGCGCTGTCACGAAAATAAGTTTTAAATTTAGGATTCAATTCTTTATCCGTTATTAAAACATCAACTTGTTGACAGTTAGTTACAACATAAGGCGAAGTTTTAGTGGTAGTAAACTTGTATTCCTGGGTTACTAATACTATTTTTTTACCCCGTTGAATAGCTTTTCTTAAAATTGCCGCATCAGCTTTACCCATCACCGTAATATCGCCTTCATCGGTAATCCTTGAAGCACCGATAAAGACTCCATCAAAGACAAAATCGTTTAGTCTTACTAAGGTATCTAATGAAGAAGCATAACGATTGATTCGATCAACGACACCACCTAAAAGTTCAATTTTAGGAAATTTATTAGCCATCAAATGTTCAGCATTGTCAATGCCATGAGTAACAATAGTTGTGTCAACTTGTCCTAACAAATCACACAATTGAACCAAGGTTGTCGATGAACCGATGAAATATAATCTTCCTGGGAGAATATATGAAGCAGCAATTTTTGCCATTTCGGATTTGACTGGAGAAAGAATGTGTTTCCGGTTTAAAAATTCAGGGACCTCATTTTCAGTATTGACCATGATGCCACCATGGACTCTTAAAGCTTGACCAGTAGAGGTTAAATGTAAAATATCTCTTCTAGCCGTATCAAAAGCAACATTAAAGTAATCAGCTATTTGTTTAGTCGACAACCATCCATCGCTTTCTAATTTTTCCATGATTTGGGCTTCTCGTTTTTCTCTTGGAATCATGGACGATTCTCCTTCCAGTTCATTAATAAAAAGTAGTATTTTTGAAGTAATCCTAACTAGTAATCAACTTGATATTCATTTTTCTTAACAGTTAAATTATCTTTTTTCATAAGTCTAAAAACTCGTTTGTGATTAACTTGATAGCCAGATTTATGAAGCTCATTGGTGACAGTCCGGTAGCCGTATTCAGGGTGTTTAGTTTTGATTCTTCTGATTTGTTTTAAAATCTCTTCATCAAACTCGACTTTTTCTTCGACATGGTCATTTAAATTATCAGCGTAATAAATCTCACTATTAATAGATGTAAATGGCAAAATCTCGTATACCTTGAAGTCTGATTCACGCCTTAATTCTTTGACGGCATTAATTTCTAATTCAGTATTTTTCATTGCTGAATTAAGGCGTGAAGTTTTTTTAAATAAGCATTCTCAATGTGTAAATTACGATTTTCTTGCTCTAATTTATCTAATTTGTCGAATTCAAATTTATTCTTGCTCTTTTTATCCCGCTGACTATACAGTGCACTGACTCCACCAATATTCAGTTTCTTTTGCCAATTGGCAATCGTACCAGGATTACTGATATCAAAATTCAAAGCAGTTTTGGAATAACTAGCATTATGCTTACTCTTCCATTTTAAAACCTTTAGCTTATAATCGCCATCATAATCGTATCCAGAGGTTCTTTTTTTCAATCCAGCGACACCATACTTTTGATAACGTTGCGCCCAATTGAAAATACTGAAGCTGCTGATTTGATATTTTCGGCCCAAAACGACTGACCCTTCACCATTCAAATATTCATGTACAACTTTTAATTTCAAATCTAAATTAAATTTTGTCAAAGTAACGCCTCCTATAATCTCTTTTGATTACGGGAGGATTACCTCAAATATCTACTACCTTAAGATATTATTTCGTTTCAGCAACTTTGGTATCGTGATTAACCTCAGTTTTAGCAGCAACTAGAGATTGAAAGTTTTTAATGACATCCTTTGAATTAGTAATCATCACTAAAGTCACTGGATCTTTTTTAGCCTGTTTGATTTGGTCAAAATCGACTTTTACTAAAGGAGTACTGTTATCAACTTTATCGCCGACCTTGACTAAAGTTTCAAAAGGTTTTCCTTTCAAATCAACAGTGTCAATCCCAATATGAACTAACACTTCCATTTTTCCGCATTGCAAACCAACAGCATGCTTAGTTGGAAATAATTGGCTGATTTGCCCTTTTACTGGACTATAAATCGTTGAGTCTTTAGGATTAACGCCATAGCCTTCACCCATGGCACCGCTTGCAAAAACTTCGTCGCTAACATCCTTTAAATCCACTAATTCACCAGTGACAGGTGCATAGAAATCAGTTTTTCCTTTAAAATTAAACAATCCCATTATTCGTCCTCAATTCCTAAATAATCTTCGACTTCGGGTCCAATAGTCGAAACTTTCGTTCCATAGATAACTTGGACACCAGTGCCGTGAATTACTGTTCCGACAGCTCCAGTTGACTTAAGTAAATTCTTCTTAACGCTCGATGGATCCTTTACGCTTACACGTAAACGTGTGGCACAAGCTTCCAGTGTACTGATATTCGTCTTTCCACCTAAGCCTTCAACGATAGTTGCTGAAATAGCATCATCAGAGTTATTTGAACCAGTTGAAACTGCGTTGTCTGACTTTTTGTCATCAACATATTCTTGTTTTGTGTGTAGAGTTGCTTCTTCATCATCATCTTCACGACCAGGAGTCTTGAGATTGAATTTTTGAATCGCAAATCTGAATACAAAGTAATACAAAGCAAAATAGAAAATCATAATTGGAATCAAAGCCATCCAATTAGTCCGTGCTTGACCAGGTAAAATTCCGTAAAGAATCATATCTAGCAAGCCACCAGAGAATGTGAATCCAACACCAACTTTTAATAGTGAAACAAAGACTGCAGAAAATGCAAAGAGTACACAGTGAATGCCCCAGAATAAGAATGGTGAAGCAAACAAAATAGTGAATTCTAGTGGTTCAGTAATACCAGTTAAAATTGATGTCAAAGATGATGAAAGCAACAATCCTTTAACATCCTTACGCTTGTTCTTTTTAGCACAGTGATACATTGCTAAAGCTGCAGCTGGGAAACCACAAATCATAACTGGGAATTCAAAGGCAAAGTATCTAGCAGCTTGCCATGAGATATGTTGTCCGGCAGCCAATTGTGCAAAGACAATGTTTTGAGCTCCAACAACTGTTTTACCAGCAATATGTGCTGTTCCACCGACGGCTGTTTGCCAAAATGGTAGATAAAAGACGTGGTGCAAACCAAATGGAATCAGTGCACGGTAAACGTAAGCATAGAAGAATGTTCCTACATAGCCAGCTTTACCAATCAAATAACCTAAACCAGAAATCCCCATGGCGATATATGGCCATAACCAAGCCATCAAAAATCCACCAACGATACCAGCTAAAGCTCCGGCAATAGGACTAAAGTGTGTCCCACCAAAGAATGAAATGGCATCAGGAAATTTAATCTTGTAATACTTATTGTGTAACCAAACACAGATCAATCCGATAAAGATACCACCGAAAACACCTGTATCCATAGTATTGGTGAAACCGAGCATATTAGTTAAGAGTCCACCAATCTTCTTCAAACGTTCCAATTCACCAAAGTTAGTAATGGCACTAGTCATTGTGGCATACATCATAAAGTAACCAACTAATGCTGAAAGAGCAGCAACACCCTTTTCACTTTTAGCTAGACCTAATGCAACTGAAACAGCAAAAAGTAGACCTAAATTATTAAAAATAACACTTCCACAATCATTGAAGATTGTTAATAAACTATTTAAAAAGGTACCTGGTCCTAAAATTGCTTGTAAATGATACATTTTAATAAACGAAGCACCTGTAAATGAAGCACCAACCCCTAGGAACAATCCAGCGATTGGCAATAAAGCAATCGGAAGCATAAATGTTTTACCAACGTTTTGCAACGCTGCAAAAGTTTTACTTCCACCTTTATTTTTTGACATATTCAAACCCTCTTATTTAAGACGGTTATCGATAACCAAGTAAAATTTCAATGTACATGTTTTCATTCGTTAATTAACAATTTCTATACTAGCATGATTCATCGCCAAGATACTTAAAACGATTGTATTTCTGAAAACTGTTTCAGTACTTTTCAGCATTTGAAGAATTTAACGCTTATTTTAAATAAGCATTAGCTCAATTTTATTCAATGAATGCTTATGTAGCAGCGTTTTTAAACTTTTTTAAATGCTGATTCAATTCTTTTAAACAATTAATTGCCTGTAATATTTTCAGATTCTAGGAATTGGGCCAGTTATTTTACATTTTTTCATATTTTTGAGCATTTACACTTGCTGTGAAACGCGTTCGATAAACTACTATAAAGATGAATTAAGAAAGGTGCGTGGAAAACGTGTTTGCATATATTCAAATTATTGATAGTCAAAATAAAGTTTCTTATGGATATGTCAATTTTGCTTTCTCCAACGACGTCTTATCCATTACTACATTAAAAGGTATGAAACATTCACCTGTTATAAAGATTCCAATATCACAAATTTCTGATATTTCAGAAGATAATTATTACAGTTGGAATCGTATTAAATTTACTTATAACAAAGAGCAATATTCCTTTATTTATAGCGGTTTCGGTGAATTTGATTATCTCAAAGAGCATCTTATGCAAAGTATTTTGGCATAATTATGGAACAACAAAAAGGACCTCTACTATCTATTATTGTTTTAGGTAGTAGGGGTCTATTATTTTAATTTAAATTAATATTTTTTTGACTGACCATTGTATCAACTTTTAAAGTCTTGATTTCCAAATCAGAAACTCCGATTAGGATTTTCTTAAGTTGATCAAGGCTTTCATTTAAATCGTTTTGATTCTTATAAATATCGAATAAAACAAACTGATTAGGCTGATCTTTGATAGTAGCTTTATAGCTGGTTATTTGACTATTTAACTTTGATAATTCCGTTTTAATTTTTGATTTATTTGCTGAATCAGTTGAGAATTCAACCAATCGGGCCAAATAGGGATTTTCCCCACTAACGGAAAAGCCCTTATTTCCACTTAACAAGCTTTCCGGCTGTAATTCTGTCACATCACGTCCAGTAACGATTTTTTGAGCAACTTTAGCAAAATGCTTAAATTGCGGCGACTCAGCATGGATTTGATAATGTGCTTGATCTTGGTACATTTCAAAAATGTAATTGATGGTGCCACTTTTATCAGCATGGGTAGCATACATAGCCAAAGTTCCTGCTTCATTTTGATGTGAAGTGAGTAAATTATTGACGCCTTCTGCAACAAAATCATCACGATCTTTTTCATTAGTTATCAGACGATACATTCGAAAAATTGGTATCTTTTGTAATTCCATCTTAATCACCTTCACTTTTTAAAGCTGGCAATTTTTCAATAACCTTGGCTGGAACGCCACCGACAACTGTATTATCAGGTACATCTTTTACCACAACAGCTCCTGCTCCAATAATGACGTTATTGCCAATATGAACTCCACCAATAATAGTGACATTGCCACCAATCCACACATCATTGCCAATTGAAATGGGTTGCGTATAACTAATCAAATAATGGCTGCCATCTTCTCTAGTCCCAAAACGTTTAGTAGCGTCCATATTATGTTCGCCGCAATAAAATTTTACATCTGGAGCAACGATTACGCGGTCGCCAAAAGTAATTCGATTAGAATCTTGAAAGTAACAGTTGCCATTGATAAAGTCGTCATCCCCAAAACTGATATGTGCACCATAGACAGCTCCAAAAGTTCCATTAATTGTCAAACGTTGCCCAACTTTACCAAACAAATCTTTAATATCTTTTTCTCGAGTTGCTTGATCTGTTTCTGTATTGATTGCTTGAACTAATCGTTTACCTTTAGCAATCATCTGTTGCAACTCCTTATCGCGATAATCATAATCTTTTCCTGCTAATAGTTTTTCGTGTTCAGTCATTGACATACTAGATGCTCCCTTAAAAAGTTATTTTTCAAAATTAATTTGGCGAATCTTTTTAGCTGGACTTCCAACAACAATACTATTGGGTTCAACATTTTTGGTCACAACTGAAGAAGCTCCAACAATAGAATTCTCGCCAATCGTTACACCCGGTAGGACGGTTACATTAGCGCCCAACCAAGCATTATTTTTAATGTGAATAGCATGAGTGATTAAATTCTGCCGTTTACTAGGATTCTCATCATGATTAGCTGTTATTAGATTTACTCTTGGTCCTAATTTGACGTTAGAATCAATCCAAATTCCACCCAAATCAATAAAGAAACAATCCTTATTAATAAAAACATTATCCTTAACGAAAGTATGACAACCTAAATCGGCATTAAATGGTGCTTTAATATCGGTTGTGCTAGGAATTTGATAACCAAACAAATGACTGAATAATTGTCTTCTTTCATTTTTAGAATGATAGGTTTGATTGATTTTAGTAATAATTTTGGAATTCTCTTCAACAATTCGATCGATTATTTCAAAATCCGTTTGCGTATAATCTAGTTTCCCACCTTTGAGAGCTTTTTCCAGCGTAGAATTTTTTGACTCATCCATTTTTTAACACTTCCTATATTCCAAGACTAATCGCATCTGTTGGACTTGTCTAATACTTATATCACATTGGCAGTTATTCAATTAATGAATATGATAAAAAGCGAATGGAAATTAACTTTTTTCCCACTTAAAACAAAATAAGCCGAGGCAATCAAAATCGATTACCTTAGCTTATTTTCCTTAATGCTCGAAAGCTGACCAGATTATATCCTGCTTTCGTTTAAACTGTTAATTCAATTTGATTTCCCTCAGGGTCACAAACTACGCTTTCATAATAGCCATCCCCGGTGACACGTGGACCACTAAGGTGTTTATAGCCAGCAGCCTCAATTTCTTTAGTCAAGCTGTCAACTTCTTCCTTAGAGCCTAGTGACATGGCAATGTGCATGTAGCCAACTGGATAACCAGAAACCCGATGCTTATTTAGATCTTCCCGAGTCCCGACTTCTAGTCTTGCTCCATCAGGAAAAGTCAAAAATTGTGACGAAAAGGTCGTTACCGGATTGTGATATTTAGCTGAGGCAGTAGCTTTAAAAAATGTCTCATAAAAGTCGACTGTCTTTTTTAAATCGTGAACGAATAAACCTACATGTTCGATTTGCATAAAACCCCTCTATTTCATTCTTAATTACCGATTATAATTTACGATATTGATATTTATTAGTGTAACTTACTTCTGCACCCTTTTTCAAAACAGTATTGCCGAAATCATCGTGATTGATAGCGTCAGGTAAGGTCTGTAACTCCATAGCTAAAGAACTATAATCATAATTTTTGTTCTTTGCCTCATCTTTTGGATTGGCTGTAAAAATAACCATGCCGTTTCGATCTGTATAAAGGTCAACGGCGCGTTTATCAGATTTAATTGTTGCTGCTTTATCACTAACTACAAAAACGTCATCGAATTCATATTTACGCAATGGCTTCAGTTGTTTCAAGCCTTGACCAATTGTCTTAAAATCGTTGAAATCATAAGCATTAGTTGTTGTTAATAGTTTCCCAGTTGGCACCTTGCCTTCATCAACATCCAAGAAATGCTTGGAATTAATTTGTAATTGTTGCTGACGAATATTTTCTGAACCAACATCAAAATAAACGTGGCAAGTTGGATTAAATAATGTATCGTGATCAGTCTTAGCATGATAAGTAATAGAAACTTCGTCATCTTCACTGAGACTATAACGAACCTCAACTTTTAGAGTACCTGAAAAACCATCCTCTCCTTTAACAGTATGACTTAAAAAGACCGAATTATCATCAACTGCTGCTTCATTAAAGTTTTGATATTGTAAACCATTTTCTCCACCATGCAGCAAGTTTTGACCTTCATTAGGTTTCATTTGATAATCAATACCATCAATCGAGAATTCAGCATTTTTGATTCGACCAGCAACTCGTCCAATCGTCTTACCTACTTGATAAGGCGTCTTGATGTAATCGGTCAAATTATCGAAGTGTTCAATCAGTGAATGCTTCTCACCATCTTCAACAACTTCAAAATTTTGCCAGGTTGCAGCATAACTTAAAACGCTGATACTAGTTTGATTCTGATTCGTTATTTTATAAAGGTAGACTGGTTCTGTACCTATTTTTCCAAAAGTTGTTTTCGTTACTGACATATTTACCCTCGCTTCTCTACAATTATCTAATATCTTCTATTGAATCAGACATTTAATTTACGTTTCATTGCTGACTCAATATTCTCTAGAGTTACTTCTGATGTGTCTTTGAAGTTAATATCAGCTTCATTCAAAATTTCAGGATCGCCAATACCAACTGAAATTTCACCAGCACCATTAATCGAAGTAATACCGGCAACAGCATCCTCTAAACCAATACATTCTTCTGGCTTAAGATTAAGAACTTGAGCTCCACGAACATAAATTTCTGGATCTGGCTTGCCATGTTTCAAAGTAGCAGGATCGACACGCGCATCAAAATATTTATTCAAATCTAAAGCTTCCAAAACTCGAGGCGAGTTCTTTGAAGATGAAGCTAAAGAAATCAAATAATTATGAGCCGACAAATCTTCAATGAACTTCTCCATACCAGGCAAAATTTCAGATTTGTCTAGTGACTTCAAAAGCTGCAAGTAGTTGTCGTTTTTTTCTTCAGCTAGACTTGCCTTTTGCTCGTCAGAATAGTCATTTTCCTTATTGCCTGATTTTAAAATAAGATTCAATGAATCCATTCTGCCAACACCCTTAAGTTGGTTTGCCAAATCTGTTGTCCAACTAACTCCTACTTTATCAGCTAATTGGTGCCAAGCTTTGGCGTGGTAGACTGATGTATTAGCAATCACACCATCTAAATCGAAGATAAATCCCTTGATCTGTTCGAATTTTCCCATATTTTATATTAGCTCCTTTGATAAAAGAGTGCCTGAATATATCTATCCAGACACTCTTATTTTACAATTATTTAAGCAAAAGTGGCTTATCATGCACTTCAATTTGAAGTGGTTCTCCAGAAATAAGTTTGAAGTGAGATCCATCCTTTTGAACACAAACTTCAATTACACGTCCTCTGAAGACTTGTCTAAATGAATAACCATTCCATTTTTCTGGTAAAAATGGTTTATAACTCAAGGTTCCATCATCATGAACACGCATTCCAGCGAACCCTTGAACCATTGCGAGCCATCCACCGGTCATTGAAGTAATGTGCAAACCATCTGCGGTGTCATTATTATAATTGTCTAAGTCTAGTCTAGCGGTTCTCTCATATAATGCAACCGCTTTCTGCTCATAGTGCAAATCAGATGCCAAAACAGAATGAATTGCAGGTGAAAGACTGGATTCATGGACTGTCAATGGTTCATAGAAATCGAAGTTACGTTTCTTCTCACGTTCAGTAAACTTATCAATAAAGTCCCAAATGCCTTGAAGAACATCTCCTTGTTTGATATAAGGCGAACGTAAAATCTTATCCCAGGACCAATGTTGATTGATTGGCAATTGATCCTTAGGAATGGAGCTAACAGGTTTGATATCTTTATCCAAGAAGCCATCCTGTTGAACGAAAATTCCGAGATCTTCGTCAAATGGCAAATACATTTTCTCGATAATATCTTGCCATTGAGCTTTTTCTTCATCGGAGACATTTAACTTTTTAGCTTGTTCTGCAGAAACTTCGCCAAGAACTTTTAAGGTATATTTCAAAGTCCATTTAGCTAAGAAATTCGTGTACCAGTTGTTGTCGCCATTATTTTCATACTCGTCAGGACCTGTAACGCCATAAATCATGTACATGCCCTTACGTTTGCTAAAGTGGACCCGGTCAGCCCAAAAGCGTGATATCTCTGTCAAAATCTTGCTGCCTTCCTTTAATACGAAAGACTTGTCGCCGGTATAACGTGTGTAATTATAAATTGCAAAAGCTATATCGCCGTTACGGTGGATTTCCTCAAAGGTAATCTCCCATTCGTTATGACATTCGATACCATTGAAGGTGACCATTGGAAATAGAGCACCCTTTAAACCTTGTTGCTTGGCGTTAACAAAGGCTCCATCCAATTGATTATAACGATACATCAACAAATTACGCGATACTTCCGGATTAGTGATTCCTAGATAAACTGGAATACAGAATGCTTCAGTATCCCAATAAGTTGCACCGCCATACTTCTCGCCAGTAAATCCTTTAGGGCCAATATTCAAACGTGAATCGGCTCCAGAGTATGTGGTGAATAATCCGAAGAGATTAAACCGCATCCCTTGTTGAGCATCAACATCGCCATCAATTTTAATATCTGATTGATTCCAACGTTGTTCCCAAACGTTTTGATGAGATGCAAATAAATCATCATATGAAACTTTGGAAATTTTTGCAGAAATGCCTTCCATTGCATCCCGCAGATCGTCGACCGAGTCATAATCACGAGAAGTTACCACAACGACACGCTTTTCAATAGTTTTAGTCTCGTTAGGCTGCAAGGTATCTAAAAAGATTTGACTGGTTTCTAAATCGGTTGTTTCATGTCCAACTTGCGTGAGGTCAGTAACATAACTTGCTTGCATGCCAGAAGTAAATCTAGGCGTTCCAAAATCGTTTGGTTTGGTTTCTGCAATGATACTGTCGTCAGTAATTTCTAACACTTGCCAGAAGCGTTCATCATAATTAGCATCTTCATTTCTGACATCAGCATCTAAAGCAGAAATAACTTTAATATCGACTGGGTCTTTAGATAAATTTTCAAAACTAACTTTTTGAATCGATAACTCTCTTTGAGCGCTGCTTAAAAATCTTCTAAAATTAAACTTAACTTTGGCATCGCCTTTTTCAACGACAAAACTACGCGTCAAGGTGGCGTTTTGCATATTTAAATCTAATTTAAAATCACTGATCGTATCTTTATTTAAATCTAATTTTGAATCATTAATTAAAAAATTCATTTTTATGAAGTTGACAGCATTGATAACTTTTCCAAAATACTTTGGATAGCCATTTTTCCACCAGCCGACACGGGTTTTATCTGGATACCAAATACCAGCAAGGTAAGTTCCAGGAAGACTATCACCAGAATAATCTTCTTCAAAATTACCACGCATGCCCATGTAGCCATTTCCAAGGCTGGTCATACTCTCTTGGAGTCGTTTATTTTTCTTATCTAATTTGTGGGTCACAATATTCCAAGGATCGACCTCAAAAATTCTTTGCATTAATTTACACCTTCCTACTAAAAAAGGTAATCAGGTAAACAATACCCAATTACCTTTTAAAAATCCTTAAAGAATCGTTTCGTCTGTATCTTTGTCAAAGTAATGTGCTTTTGTCATTTCAAAAGCCATTTGAACGTCATCGCCAGGTTTGTGATGATCACGTGAATCAACTTTTGCAACAAAGTCAGTTCCGCCGACTTTTGAATAAAGAATTGATTCAGCACCTAGTAATTCTGAAACTTGGATCTTAGCATTTATTAAGGCATCAGGGAAAGCTTGAATAGCAACTTCTTCAGCATGAACGTCTTCTGGACGAATACCGAAAGTAACTTCCTTACCAACATAGCCTTTCTTTTCGAGAACTTTATATTGACCTTCAGGAACAGCAATGTTTAAACCGCCATTATTGACAATTTTGCCGTCTTGAATTTTGACATCAAAGAAGTTAGTTGCAGGTGAACCAATGAACCCAGCAACGAACTTGTTAGCTGGCTTGCTGTACAATTCAGCAGGTGTTCCGACTTGTTGCATCTTACCATCATTCATAATGACGATTCGATCCGCCATAGTCATAGCTTCAACTTGGTCGTGAGTAACATAGATAAAGTTACGTCCCAAACGTTGGTGCAATTGAGCCAATTCAGTACGCATCTGAACTCTCAATTTAGCATCCAAGTTTGACAATGGTTCATCGAGCAAGAATAAATTTGCATCACGGACAATCGCACGTCCTAAGGCAACACGTTGTCTTTGACCACCTGAAAGAGCAGCAGGTTTACGTTTTAGATAAGGTGTCAAGCCTAAAATATTAGCAGCATCATCAACACGTTTTTTAGTATCTGCTTTATCGTTTTTACGGATATTCAAACCAAAGGCCATATTATCGTAAACGGTCATATGTGGATACAAAGCATAATTTTGGAAAACCATCGCGATATCACGATCTTTTGGTTGGACTTCATTCATGACTTTGCCGTCCATCTTGAAGTCGCCTTTTGTAATATCCTCCAAACCCGCTATCATGCGCAATGTGGTGGATTTACCACACCCGGAAGGTCCAACGAAGACAATAAATTCACCATCTTTAATGTCTAGGTTGAAATCACTAACTGAATAGTCAGTATTACCTTGATAGCGTTTATAAATGTGTTCCAAATTTATTTTTACCATTTCTAACGCTCCTTTTATTTTTTGACTTCCAGTTAACTAATAAGTTTAATCTTACTAATCAATCTAGATGTGTAACCCACACCCAAAGTCAATCCTTTTTAGCTATTTGACCACCAAGCAATCTGTAAGATATGTATGTTGCAAGCGATACGCTGCAGACCGCGCTTAGAAAAGCCAGTTGCAAAACAAAATTCATC
Organism: Companilactobacillus halodurans; assembly: GCF_009600995.1. Taxonomy (NCBI): domain Bacteria; kingdom Bacillati; phylum Bacillota; class Bacilli; order Lactobacillales; family Lactobacillaceae; genus Companilactobacillus; species Companilactobacillus halodurans. The sequence goes on from NZ_VDFO01000021.1 coordinate 14,575, forward strand.
AAGATCAAGATTAAAAATACAATTACGGAAACTATGATTGGTAGGGGTTTAGAAACTAGTAAAGTCAAAATGTTGTTAAATTTGTGGGTCGCCAGTTGAAAGTTTGTCGCTACCAATACCATGAAATATACAAAGGTAAAAGTTAAAACAACTGTGTGCCACTGAGTATTTCCAAAAGTAATCTTATTCAACACAATGAAGATACTAGCAACTAATCCTAATCCAAAATTGATTCGATAGTTTTTCTGAAAATCAAACCATTTTTTAAAAAAATACTTGAAGAAACTTACGCTGCCGTTCACTTGCCACTCTTGAACTGTCGCAAAACTTGCAGTCAGACCGGGCATCGTGAAAACAGAAAACATTAACCAAAGAATGAATAACATCATGTAAAACATGACTGATAATTTTAAATTGAACAAAACTATTGCGGTTAAAATTAACGAAAAGTTCAGAATGAAGAATGAGAAATTAATCGTAAACAACGACCAAAGCCAATTCCCACTCGCCATTAATTTTTGACCATTCTTAGATTTTAAATTGATCACAATAATTTCGTCCTTTCTTTAATTACTTAACAGCACCATCAGTAACACCTTTGATAATCCATTTTTGAGCAAATAGATAGAAGATGATAACTGGGATGATGGAGATGGTGATACCAGCTAGGGCCAAATGCCATTGCTTTGTGTATTCACCAAAAAAATTGAACATCTGAAGTGGAATCGTGTATTGTGCTTGTGGCAATACTAGTGATGGCAATAGATAATCATTCCAGATAGCAATGATGTTCAAGATTGCAACTGTAACTGTGATGGGACTAAGCATTGGGAAGATTACCTTGGTAAAGATCTGCCAACGACTTGCCCCTTCCATTTCAGCTGATTCATCCATTGCGATAGGGATACTTGATAATGTACCTTGATACAAGAAGACTGACAAACTGCAGTCAAATCCGAGATACATAATAACTAGGCCCCACATATTTAGAAAATGTACAGCACCGAAGTTTGCTGTTAAAGGAATCATAACTGATTGAAATGGAATCAACATTGCGGAAATAAACAATAGAAGCAATCCACTGCTCAATTTACTGTGATTTCTTTGAAGTGCGTATGCAGCCATCGAAGAACATAAAATGAGGACCAATACACTGCAAACGGTAATAATTAGCGAATTCGTCAATGAAGCGATAAAGTGCAAAGCCTGAAATGAATTGACGTAGTTATCGCCGGTACTAGGATGTGGTAACGATAGTACTGAAGCGAAAATCCCTTTAGGTGTCTTAAATGAGTTCGTCACGATTAAATAAAATGGGAACAGCCATAAGATACCTATTAAGAGTCCGATGATTCCAATGATAGTTCTACCTTTCTTAGTCATTAGAGATCAGCCTCCCTCTTACGGTTATAAGCAACTTGCAAAAGCGAAATTGCGGCAACAATGACAAAGAACACGATAGCTTTAGCTTCTGACAAGGAGAAGTTAGCTGAATTATAAGCGGTATTAACGATATCCATCGCTAACATTTGTGTTGAATTGTATGGACCACCATTTGTCAATGACAAGTTTTGATCATAAATCTTAAAACCGTTTGATAATGTTAAAAACATGCAAACTGTAAATGCTGGAGCGATCATTGGGAACGTAATCTTTGTGAAACGTTGCCATGCAGAAGCTCCATCAATCTTTGCAGCTTCAATGATTTCACCAGGAATATTTTGTAGATAGGCGATATAAATGATCATGATATAACCACTCATTTGCCATACCGTAACAATTACTAAGCCCCAAAAACCAGTGACCTCATTAGTCAACCAATTTTGTAGCCAATCCATATGCAAAGCATTACCTAAAGCCTGGAAGCCTTGAGTAAAAATGAATTGCCAGATGAAACCTAAAATTAAACCACCAATCATATTTGGCATGAAGAAAATCGTACGTAAAAAGTTGTTTCCCTTAAACTTTTGTGTAACTAATAGTGCTAATCCCAAGCCTATTACGTTCAGCATTATGACAGTGACAATTACAAACCCCACTGTAAACCAAAAGGCGTTAACAAACGCCTTATCGTGAAGCAATGTAATGTAATTTTGAAATCCTACCATTTTGGTAAAAGTTAAACCGTCCCAGTCGGTAAATGAATAGAACAGCCCTTCAATTACCGGAATAAATACTACCAAAGCTAACGCAACGAGGGTTGGCGTTAAAAATAGCCAAAACGAAAGACTTCTATTTTTCATATTCATTGCCCTCTTTTGTAACTCTTAGTTAATTAGATGATTTTTGTTGTTTAGCCCAACCATCAGTCATATTTTGTACTGTCTTATCCCAGCTTTGTTTGCCAGATAAGTACTTTTGTAGATTTGGTTGTGCAACGTCTGGATCCCATGAAGTACCAGTGTATCCTGGGAATGCCCAGCCTGTTGTCTTGTGTTCTTGAGTATATTTGAAGACTACAGATGTTAATGGATCACTCATCTTGTAGTTGCTGAAACCTTTGTAAGCAGGTACGAAGTGCAATTTATTAACAACATCTTTCTTACCAGCTTTAGATGTGTATAGCCAATCTAAGAAGTCTTTAGCAGCTTTTTGTTCTGTCTTTGACTTTTGACTATTAACAGCCCAGTACAATGATGTACCAACTGGCAATTTGCCTTCTTCACCAGGTACAGGAATAGGAATCATACCGATGTCATTTTGTGCGAAGTTCTTATCAATACCTTCAACTGTTGGATAAATCCAGTCACCTTGTTGAATCATGGCTGTCTTACCTTGTGAGAAGTATTGGTTAACTTGTGCAGAATAATCCAATTGCATAACTGGCTTGATTGAGTAGTTCTTTTGAAGATCAAGCATTGTCTTCATATCAGCATTTTTTGTAAATGGCATTTTCTTTGATTTGTAAAGTTTTTGTGCATTGCCATTATAATCTTGTGCAATATAAAGATTTGCCAAGTGATCAGACATGATCCAAGCTTCTTTACCAGGTAAAGCAAAGACGCCTTTAATGCCTAATTCACTCTTTTGAGCATCCAATTGTTTAACAGCAGCTTCAAGTTTGTCAACTGTTGTCAAGCTTTCTGGATCGATACCAGCCTTTTCAAAGACCTTCTTATTATAAACGAATCCATAACCTTCAACGTTGAATGGTAGTCCAACGGCCTTACCTTGGTCGTTCTTGACGGCATCCAATGTTCCAGGTTGAGCTGCTTTAGCAGCTTTTGTATCTGACAAATCTGCTTCATGTGCCTTGAATTGCTTGACATCAGCAGGACCAGCCAAACTGAAAATTGTTGGTGCATTACCAGATGAAATTCTGGTCTTTAAAACAGGATCGTATTGAGTACCACCACCGATAGATGTGACTTCAATAGTTACATTTGGATGGCTCTTCTCGTACTGTTTAGCAATTTGTTTGAATTGCTTGTTATTCTCGACCTTCCCTTGAAGGATCGTAATCTTAACGTTCTTGCCCGAAGACGAACTGTTTCCGCAACCGGCTAACATAAACGCTGCCCCAGCAGCTAAAGCAACAATTCCTAGGCGTTTTCCTAAACGCTTCCAGAAGTTCTTCTTCATTTCCAAAGCCCCCTATAAAAATTATTATATCTTTACTACACTTTTTATTATTGGTCCCAAATGGTTTATTTGCAACCGTTTTCAGAATGTTACCGATAACACAATTTAAAATTGCCCAATTTTGAGCAAAAAAAAACAGCTAAATCCTAATGGATTGCTGTTTTAGTCTTACCTTAATGGTTCTCCTTGAATAATAATTGGGTCATAGTCAATCTGTAAAATACCATCTTGGACCTGAACTAAGGAATTATTTATCATATTGGTATAGTTGTCACTTGGTAGATTAACAGGTACTTCACCTGAACCACCCTTAAGTGAAAAGAGACCAACTCTCAAAATATTCCCTAAACGATAAGTAACTTCCACAATATCGTCAAAAAGTGCGGTAATCCGATAGAAACCAGATGTTTGAATGTCGCTTTGACTTAATTCATGCATCGTCTTAATCAGATTTGTTAAATCCATCTTAGGTGAATCCCAATCTAATTTATCGCTGTTGAACAAATCTGGCGTATGCTTGAAGCCATATTCTTGCCCAGCATAAACTAAAGTTGAACCCTTTTGGAAAGCTGAAAAAGCTGTCCAATTGTACATATCGTTTTCGTTAATGAAAATACTGTGAGCTCTTGGCTGATCGTGATTCTCTAAGCCCCGCATCTTGATATAATTAGCAGGATAAATAACACCTTGAGTATTCAAAGCATCAACGTACTTCTTTAAGGTGATGTCGCCTTTCACATAGCTTCTCCAAATTGAATCGATATCGTAATCATACGTCATATCAAAAGCACTGTATAATTCGCTATCTGATGAGACGTGATAGCCCTTTTGGCCAAGTTCTTTTATATAGTCTTTACTTGTTGATTCTGCTAGCCAAATCGTCTTGGGGTTAACCTTAGCAACTTCTTTACGAGCCTCTTTCCAAAATTCGATTGGCACTTGGGGAGCAACGTCGCATCTGAAGCCATCGACGATTTTGGCATAACGTTTTAACGTCTCAATTTGATAATTCCAAAGTGCTTTGTGAGAATAATCTAATTCAGCCACATCAGTCCAATCGGGATTCTTATTGATCAAATTTCCATTGTGATCGTGTAAAAACCATTCTGGATGAACTTGTAGCAAGACTGAATCGCGTGATGTGTGATTATAGACGATATCAAGCATCACTTTCATCCCTAATTCATGAATCTTCTTAACTAATTCCGGAAAATCTTGCCATGTTCCCAATTTAGGATCGACAGCACGATAATCTTTAACTGAGTATGGTGAGCCTAATTTACCCTTTCTGTCTTTGCGACCGATCGGATAGATAGGCAACAGCCAAATACAATCTGTCCCTAAATCCTTGATTCGTTGTAAATCTGGTTCAATTGCTTTTAAAGTTCCTTCTTTTGTATGATTTCTGACAAAAATACTATAAATTTGCATTTTTCTTAATTTTATATCTGTCTGACTTGCCATTTTTACACCCCTCTATGATTTAGTTTCAAAAGCACAACTTCCCCATGGTTGAATTTTCAAAACGCCATCGACTACTTGGACGTCAGAGTTGGCCAGAACTGTATGCCACTTGCCAACTGGCAAATTGAAATTACTCTCTTGATCTGAAAAATTAACGACAACTAATCCACTTTGTTGCGGAGTCTTTCTCAAATAAGCATAAAATTGCGGTTTAGTAATCAATAATTGAAAGTTCCCATTTGTAAAACAGTCATGCTGTTTGATTTTCAACAGTTCTCTATAGAACATCATAATACTATTGGAATTTTTTATCTCCTCATCAACACAAATTGGTTCAGTTTTTGCCCAATTCCATGGTTGTTTTTTCGAGAAGCCGTAATATTTCGAGGTATCCCATTGCATTGGACCACGTGCCGTCATCTCATCTTGATTGTTCAATAATTGCAAAATATTTGAATCTTTATATCCCTTTTGACGTAATGTCTTAATTAAATCAAGAGCTCTTTGGTCATGAAAATTACTAATATGTTCATATTTTAATCCATGCATCCCAATTTCTTCGCCGTAGTAAATTACAGGGATGCCCCTTTGAAGGAATAATAAGGTAGCTAATAACTTAGTTACTCTCGAATCATTAACTGGTAAATTCAAGCGATCCAATACCCGACTGATATCATGATTGCCCCAAGTCAACGTTGGCAAACTAACTTGATCTAAGACGCTTTCCCAAGTTACATAGGTTTTCTTCAAAGAATCAAGCGATAATTTTCGTGATTGGAAAAATCTAGGTATATCGGCATTACTATCGTCAAAAATTTCTCCATAGTTATCTGAATTAACAACCACATCGCAGACATGTTCGTTTGGTCGAGTATATTCAGCGGCATCGCGAGCAGTGGCTGAAGATGCTTCCCCAAATAAGAAGACGTCCGGCTTTATTTGCTTGATTTCTTTAACAAAACCTGCCATATAGTTCTTAACTTTCGGTAATTTTGCATAAAATTGATCATCGATTGGAAACTTGGTCGAGTTATCGAGTGAATTTTGAGCAAAATTTGCCTTCGCAACATGAATAAAGGCATCTAATCTAAAACCATCGACGCCCTTTTCAATCCAGAACTTAGCAATATCAGCGATTGACTTTTGCACCTCTGGATTCTTCCAATTCAAATCAGGCATTCTCTTATCAAATAAGTGGAAATAATATTCTTTAGGATTGTGAGGATTCTTTTCCCAGACGCTGCCGCCGAAAAAAGAGCCCCAATTATTAGGTTCATGGCCATTTACTTCTTTATGCCAAATATAATAATCCTTAAAAATACTATTATCTTTTTCTACAGCATCTTGAAACCAAGGATGCTGATCAGATGTGTGATTGATCGGCAAGTCTAAAATGATATGCAAACCCAAACGATGAGCCTTTTCTATCATTTCTGAAAAATCATTCGTATCCCCGAGAATAGGATCAATCGCAAAATAATTTGAAACGTCATATCCATTGTCGACTTGTGGTGAAACGAAGATAGGATTGAGCCAAATCGTGTTGAAACCCATATCCTTTACATAATTTAAACGCTTGATTATCCCTTTGAGATCTCCGATACCATCATTGTTGGTGTCTTGGAAACTTTTGGGGTAGATTTGATAAATGATTGCTTTGTCGTACCAATTCACAATACATTCCCCCTCTTTGTAAACCCTTACACCTCAGTATAAAAAAGTAAACCTCACACTAGCAAGGTTTTAACTGATGTTATCGGTAACAGTTTACTTTCGAAGCGTACCGCCTAAGCTCAACTTAGGCTGAAAAATTAAGGAACCTTGAGTTTCGTTGCCATCAATCTTGTCTAACAGATTCTCACCACAAGCACTGCCCATCTCAATGATTGATTGTTTAATAGTCGTGATTTTAGGCGAAGCGACCTGATTCAAAAATACTCCATCAAAACCAGTAACGCCAAAATCTTTGGGGATATCACCTCCACAGCGCATGATTCCCCGTTCAACTCCGATTGCCAATCGATCTGAAGCACAGATAAAAGCAGTATTCTTTTCAATCTTTTGCCAATTATCCTTGATGAAATCTGAAGCCAAATGACTATGATTCTCAAATCGATGCAATTCGGGCATCATTCTTTTTTCCTGAACCTGTTGCAAATAACCAGCTTCACGAGAATATTCAAACGATTCCTTACTATCGATGCCAATATAAACTAATTTGTCATAACCCTTTTTTAAAGCTAATTGCGATAATAAATAAGTTCCCGCTTTATTGTTAGTATCAACATAATCTAACCCATAGCGGTTCTCACCAAACATAATCACTGGCTTTTCTAATTTCTTAATCCAGTCGACATCATGTTCACGCATACCTGTGATGATATAGCCATCGCAATTACCAATATCGAAATTCCGACGTGTGACTAACTGCAAAGAATATTGATGTAGATCCAAAGTTTTCGCAATTCCAATCATTAAATTCATATAATATGGTTCTGTTGTATCAATATCTTCCAAAATGCAGAGTTTGACAATCCGCGTATTTTTATTGACCAAGGCCTTAGCAATCATGTTTGGATGGTAGTCCAAATCATGCATCGCTTGATAAACTAACTTTTTCAGTTCATCTGTGACCTTTTCTGGATGATTGATAACGCGTGATACTGTCATTTTAGAAACATTGGTCTTTTTAGCTACATCAAGTAAAGTAGTCATGTTCTTTCCCCCCATATATCACAATTTAATTATAACAATTTAAACCCCTTTCAACGCTATTTTTATTATTTTTTGGAAGAAAAAAAATCACCCATTATAAAATGGATGATTTAACAGTTACGGAGCCAGTAACTATTGGTGTGTTTTTTATTAGGTAGATGCTGTTAACATCTATCGAATTTCATTATCAATGCTAAAATATTAGTTGTAAATATCTTTTTAGTTCTATGACTAAATTGTTAGCAAAATGTGACAAAAACGTAAGACTAAATGTGAAAGGAACAAAATCATGGATCACTCCACCCAGATTCTTCTGATAATTTCTGGAATCATTATGGCAATAACATTAATTGTTGGTACTATCTTAGTCAGCATCACGCTCTTTCAAATGGCCAAGTCTGTTAAATTGCGAAATAAAATGCTTTTTCAATCCAGTCGCCCTTATTTAGTTTGTTTGAGAAATCAGCAACAATTGGAAATTAGAAATATTGGTCAAATTCCAATCAAATTAGACCAACTCATTATCGATCAAGAAACTATTCCTTTAGACGGAAAAATTATTCCAATTGGACAATCTTTCTTCTATAATATAGGTCCAAATTCTGCCATAAATGCTCTAATCAAATATCATGATGATATTGGACAATACGAAAACAATTTTCCTTTATAACTAACATTACTTAACCCTCTGTAAACAGTTTTTCTTACGATATCTTACAAACCTTACAAAAACGTTAGTATCAAGTCATTAAGGTGCATGATATCCTTTTTAAGAATCATGGAGGATTATTTTATGAGTAAAAAATTATTAAGCGGATTAAGTATCATAATTGTTTTATTAATTCCTATTTTAATTTATCAATTGTGGTATGTTCCTAACTACACTGGGGATGACTATTACACCTATATTGGTAAATCTTATAAAGAAGTTATTGAAAAAGATGATTCAGGTAATGAACTTCCAACTTATTATTACAACCAGGATTCTTTCAATAGAAACGGAACCAAAAAATTACTAAAATTTGATAGTGCCATTGGTCGTCCGATTAAACCAAATAATTATATAAAAATCTCTTATAATGATCATCGCAAGCGCGTCTTGTCTTGGGAGAAGGTCAAAAAAAATCAAGTACCTCGGAAAACTTTAGACAGACTTATAAATAATGCCACAAATTAGTTACAAATTTCAATAGATTTTTTTTACTTTTTGATTACACGTTTATTACGATGTTAATTTCTGAGAACAATTGTGTAACTTTCATTATATTTGATCTAAATAATGACTATACTTTCTTATGTTGCTAAAGCAACAAAAGGGAGAAAGGGTTTATGGTTTTTAAGAAAAAATTTGTCGTAGCTCTTGCTATGATGATGTCAATGATCACGTTGTTCTTTTGTGCAACCAATGTTGACGCTGCACGTACAGATATGGTCGATGTCTCTAACAACAATGGTTCTATGACACTCGCAAATTTTCAAGATATGTATAGTAACTACGGCGTAAAGTCAATGGTTACTAAAATTAGTGAAGGGTCTTCTTATAAAGATGCTGATGCTGCAACTGCAATCAAGAATGCACAAGCAGCTGGACTTTATGTCAATGGCTATCACTACGCTAGATATAGTACTGTCAGTGGTGCCATTGCTGAAGCTGATTTTGCTGGTAAGACAGCTCAGGCTGATGGATTGCCAACAGGAGCTGTCTTAGCTACTGATGTGGAGAGTTCTGAACAGAGTTCTTTAACAACAGCTCAAAATGACGCTAATAATAAAGCCTTTATGACAGAAATTGCTAAATACGGGTACCGTTCATGTATCTACACTATGGGCTCATGGGTCGGTTCAAAAATGACCGTCGATGACGGTTGGATTGCATCTTATCCTTACAATCCAGCTGGTCAAGAATGGTATACCGGCTATCACGCATGGCAATGGTCAAGTACTTATCAATTTAGTGGCAGTTACGGTAACTTCGATGTTTCTGAACTTTATGACGATTACTTTACTAGTTATGAATCACCTACTGGATCAACTACTACAACAACTGGTGATAATAGTTCAGATTCTAGTTCCTCAGATTCTTCTGCTACAACTGACAGTGGCTCAAACTCTGGTACAGGTTCAATCACCGTTTCAAATTCATCCGGCAGTTACGTTCCACTAGTTGCCTTGCAAAATGATGGTTCAATGGCTACTGTTTCTAATCGTGCCTTGGGTAACAATACTTCCTGGGCTACTGATCAAACAAAGACCGTTGATGGCGTAACTTATTATCGTGTTGCTACTAATGAATGGGTCAATGCTAAATATCTTAGTGGCAATTCAGGCAGTTCGACTGATTCAGCTTCAAGTGATACTGACGTAATCAAAGTCAGTGATTCATCTTCTGCATATGTCACATTGATGGCTTTACAAGACGATGGCACAATGAAGACTGTTTCTAACCGTGCTTTAGGTAACAATACTTCTTGGGTTACTGATCAAACTAAAACTGTTGATGGCGTAACTTATTATCGTGTTGCTACTAACGAATGGGTCGCTTCAACTTATGTCATTAGTTAATAATTTAATAAAATAAATATAAAATGTCTTGAAATCAATTGAGGTTTCAAGATATTTTTTTACGCTTGTTTTGAAAAATTTCTATCATCATAAACTTCAACGCAGTAATCTTTTTTACCACAAACGAGACAGGTTAATTTACGCGTTTTTAAATTATGTTTGGCAAAAATGATCTCTTTAAAACTTGGCTTGATTTGAGAATTGCAATTGGGACAAATGTAAGCAGTATTTTTGTAGTAAAAATAGGTCAAAGCACTAGCTACAATGATTGCAATTACAATTGCTACAATAAATGGCCACCAGACTCCTTTAAAAACACCCCAAAATAAGCTGCCCCATTCCAAAATGTCCAAGGGAATACCGTATAAAATCATCATTAAATGTACCTTACGCAATTTTTTCTTATTGTCCATAATCTTTTCTATGTCATCGATCGTCTCGATTTGGATTTGACTGATTTGTGGTAAATTACGTTGCAGATCTTCGACCGTCTTCAATTTGGATTTAGAATCTTTGATAGTAGCCTTCAATTCTTTTTGTCGCTGTTCCAACAAAAGATTCAAAATTGTCACTGAATTAGGACTTTCAAGAATCTCGGCAATTGCTTTTAAAGAAATTCCTAACGCCTTTAATAACAAAATCATCTTTAAACGTTGTAAATCATTATCATCATAAATTCTCTTGCCATTATCTAAAACTTGGCTCGGTTTAAGTAATTCTTTTCTGTCGTAGTACTGTAACGTCCGAACAGATACTTCAGCAATTTTTGCAAGTTCACCAGTTGTGTATTCTGACATAGATTTCACTTCCTTTGATACTTCTTTTATAGACTATTACGTTAGGTCGTTAGCAAGGCTTTTTACCATTTTTTTATAATAACGCCGTTATATTGTCATTTATATGATACAAAAAAATCCGATGAATGAAATCAAAAATTTCATCATCGGATTTTTTATACTAGAGGATCGAACCAACGACCTCTGCAATCTTTTCTATTTAAAGTAAGTTTCGGCAAAATTAATTGTCTTATTAATATACTTTTGGCCAGCAACTTTCATTGACTCAGCATGCGCTGCGCCCTTAACAATCCATAATTTCTTAGGACCGTGGTCGTAGCTATAATTCTTATATGCATTGGAAGTCGGAACAAAGTGATCTATTGATCCCTGAATGATAAAGAGCGGAACTTTATTATTCTTCAGAGTATCCTTAGTATCTGCTTGATAGAAGTTATATTTTGCAAGTACATCGGCGAACAAACTAGCTGTTGGCACGATTGGGAAACTTGGCAAATTGAATTTTTCCTTCAATTCATACTTCAATTCTCCGGCAATCGTTGAATATCCACAATCAGCAATCGCAAATTTAACATTCTTCAACTGCTTCCCTAAGGTATACATTACTGTGGCAGCCCCCATGCTGACACCGAATAATCCAACCTCAGATTTCGAACCATTCTTTTGATTAACTCTTTGAATCCACTTGGCAATATCGTTACGGTCTTTCCAACCATAACCTGAATACTCACCTTGACTCATTCCAAATGATCGATTGTCAGGTGTTAAAACGTTATAGCCTGCTTTATGAAACATCTTAGCATAAGAACCCATGTACTTACTTGCACTTCCGTAACCGTGTATTACAACAACCGTCTTGGCTGTTTTATGTGCAGCGGGTAAATAGCGAGCTTTCAATTTCAAGTTGTCTTTACTTTTTTGTTGCCAAATCTGTGTCTTTTGATTAGCAAACCAATGATCATCTTTGGTCATTGGTCCACCGAGCTGACTCCCATATCCGCTCTTGCTAAAAGCAAAATTAAACATGTAGCCACTGGCAGCAATATCAGCCACTAAAGCTAAACTGACCACTACCAAAAGAATTACTTTAATATACTTTTTTACTCTCATAATCTACCCTACTTAGAACTTAAAAATTAGTGTCGCTAAATAATCATAAGCTTCCGGGTAAACTAATTGCAAATTAAAATTTTTATATTTCTTGGTTTGAAAGCTTTTCGTCACGCACACGGTTCTCAGTAGCATTGCTGTGGAACCAGTGAATATGTGAATCGAAAAAGGCAATCATATCGTTCATGAAGTACATAATGTATGTCAAGAACAAGACTGGACTAGCATCTCCTTGAGTAGCTGTAACGCCCCAAAGAACGATAGACATAATACCTTGAGCTGTCCAGAAATAATATTGTTCACGGAAACGCAAAGTACATAATAATGCACCTGTGAAACCAATAGCAGCTGAAACTGAATCAATTACAGGACGTGGACTGATGAATAGGTTTGTATCCATCAAATACAACAATCCCCAAGCAACGAAGAAGAAAACAGCTGTTAGAAGCCATTTAAGACCTGTTAAACCATGAATATGCTTTTCAGCATCCTTAGCCCATTGTGGACTGATCAAAACAGGAATATCTAGTAAGACGATGTAACTTAACTGAAGAACAACATCTGAGAAGTTCTTAGCATTGATAGCGACGTAAATATAAATAAGTGCGGAAACTAATCCTAAAACACCATTTAAAGGCTTGGCATTGGTAATAGCGACAGTACATGTGAATCCTAAAATTGCGGCTAGCCATGTCCAAATAGCGATAGCGTTAATTGAATGTGAAAGTGTTGAAGCTGTTATGGCCCCTAAACCAAACATTAATAGCATGTAACTTCTGAAACTCCAATGTTTCATTTGTTCAACATACCATTTTGGGTTGAAAATACTCATTGTTTCTTCTCCTCTGGACTAACCATCAATATACGATTGTAGTTCATTATATTGATAATTAATCAAATTTTATTTATCCCTCAAATTGTATTAATTAAAATATCAATTTAACCGACAGCTAAAATCATACCACCTTTTTTGATAGATTTGTTAATGATGATTTCAAGTATACGGAAGCCATATCGGTGTAAAACGCTTACCCCTCCTGTCAAATGGGAAGTTTATCATCTGATACAAGATATAGATTTTTTTGAATTCATATCACTATATATTGTTATAACGGACGAAATGCACCACTAGATATCGTCATAATATAGATATTTATAAAAGATAGTTTCAGGATAAAAATAATTTTTGGCACATTAATATATTTAAGCTTCAAAACAAAAAACTCAGCAATCATTTTTCGATTACTGAGTCTTTATGTTTTTATACTTTAAAGTTATTAGTTAAATCTTACCAACTAAATCGCCACTAGGTTTGATAGTCTTTTCACCCTTGTGCCAATCGGCTGGACAAACATTGTCACCATGTGCTTCGACGAATTGGGCTGCTTGGAGCGTTCTGAGAATTTCCTTAGCATTTCTACCTATTCCCATGTCATTAATAGTATATGACTTGATAATACCCTTAGGATCAATGATGAAGACGCCACGGTAAGCTTGACCACTCTTCTCATCTAAAATATTGAAGAAATCAGTCAATTGATGCTTTTGATCTGACAACATTGGATATTCAACCTTTCCAATGGTATCAGTTGCTTGAGCCCATGCCATGTGCGAAAATTGGCTATCGACTGAAACGGAATAGACTTCGGCATTACTTTCTTTGAAGTCTTTATAGGAATCTTCAAAATCGCTTAATTCGGTTGGACATACGAAAGAAAAATCTGCTGGGTAGAAAAACATTACTGACCATTTTCCTAACAAATCAGCTTTGTTAAAGGTCTTTAATTCACCCTTTTGATATGCATTAACATTGAACTCTGGTATTTCTTTATTAATATAGTTCATTCTTAGGCCTCCCTAAATTATGTCTTAATTATAATTCTAAAACATATGAAACGTCAACATTTCATAATATTTGTTTAAACATTTATATCTTAACAGAAATTTAGTTTTAATTTAAAAATAAAGCCCTTTATGTGACAATATAACTATTCGATTAGGAAAGGCTTGAAATTATGACACATGATGAACAACTAAAAGCTGTAAAAGATTTTTCTTATCAAAAAATGAGCGGCGACGCTACCGGACATAACTTCGATCACATCCAAAGGGTCGTCAAAACTGCTAAAAAAATTTTGGTGACTGAAGCTGCCGACCCACTTATCACTTTAAGTGCAGCCTATTTGCACGATGTGGCAGATGATAAATTAGTCAGTGATCCTGCTGAACTCGAAAAAGAAATTAGAGATTTTCTCAAAGATAATCAATTCAGCAACACACAAATTGAAGAAATCATTTTTATTACTCACAATCTGTCATTTAGCAAGTCTTTGGGATCCAATCCTCCTAAACTTTCACTCGCTGGTCAAATCGTTCAAGACTCTGATCGACTGGATGCGATTGGTGCTATTGGTATTACTCGTGCAATTTACTATGGTGGCGCTAATTCAGATACTATCTACGACCCTAAAATTTTGCCAAGAGAAAAGATGAATAAGAAAGAATATCGTAATTTGAATAATGAGACGATCATCAATCATTTTTACGAGAAATTATTGAAATTAACTGATATGATGAATACGTCATCTGCTAAGAAAATTGCTCAAAGTCGAAATCAATATATGTTGGGCTTCTTAGCGGAGTTTAAAGCGGAATGGGATGCAAAAAAATAATCATAAAGGGAGTAATAAATTTTGGTTTCATTTGAAGAACAAGATAAACAATATTATGATCACATCATCAGAAATTTAAATGAACGTGGCGTTAAGTTAACCGATATTGCGGACATCGTGATTTTTTTGGAAAAAGATTATGTTCCTGGGCTTGATAAGGAGATTTCTATTCACGCTATCAATAAAGTTTTGCACAAGCGTGAGGCCCAAAATGCTATTATGACTGGAATCGACCTCGATATTTTGGCCGAAAAGGGTCTTTTGTCAAAGCCTATGCAACGAATCATGGAAACTGACGAGTCAACATATGGAATTGACGAAAATATTGCTATCACTTTAGCAAGTCTTTATGGTTCAGTTTCCGTAACTAATTATGGTTATGTCGATAAAATCAAATATGGCGTTTTAGGCAAGTTAAACGACAAGTCAACTGGAAAAATCAATGTCTTCTTGGACGATTTAGTCGGTGCCATCGCTGCAGCTGCTTGTGGTTGGTTAGCTCATAATGAACGCGAAGTTCAAGAGTTATTGAAAAAAGAAAATAAATAAAAAGGATTCAAAAATCTTTGACTGAAATATCAGTTATTAAGACTTTTGAATTTTTTTTATACTACTAGTAAAACATTGATATTCGTATGGATATTTCGTCAATTGTTCCCTAGGTTCGCCATTCAACAAACTCACATGGTAATCTAACTTGCTTTCTTTAACGATATCTTCAGCTTTTTTCAAATCATGCCTAGCACCATCTTCCAAATCCTTAGTCAGACCAGGTGCAAATGAGACTCCCACGTTCATTGGTAAATTGGCTGTATTGACAACCGAAACTAAATATAATTCTGATTGAAAGTGCTTAGCTAATGAAATAGCGGAATTCAAAGCATTATACGAACTTTGACTGCCATCGATAGCAACTAAAATTTTTTCATACATCGTGAATGCACCTCCTAATAGCTTTAGCCAAATTCTAGCAACTTAGGAAAAAATAAGACATTTATATGCTATCAAAAGACTATACATTTGATATACTAATCGGTAGAAATGATTATTTTTGTTAAGAGGGATTATTATGTCAAGTCAGGAACGTTCAGCTTTGATTCAACATGAATGTCAAATAAGAAATAATCTTAAAAAAATAGAATTCACGCACTATTTCAGCAACCGATTTATGGAAAAATATACACAATTTTTTTGCATTGAAGATTTTTTAAAGTCATTAGGGATAATCAATCGAAATTCATTAGAAAGAATTGGTCAGGCAATTTTGGAAAAACAAGTCCACAAAACTACTATTTTCTCTTCATGGCAGGAAATGCTCGACTATGCTGGAAAGGATTATCATCAAAATAAAGCAGTTGAAATTTAAAGGACATTAGCAATCAGATGTATCACCCACAAATGCAAGGGATAAAATAAATAAAATCCATATTTTAATTTTTGATTAAGAGATCCAATCTTGCCATTATAATAGTGTAGCAATGGAATAATCAAAATAAAAAAGATATCACTCGCATTCATCGCAATCGTATCAAAAATCATAATGCCATTTAAATTAGGAATTGTTAAAGCCATTGGTAATTCAATCAAAGCAAATACCATCATCAAAATTAGATATGCTCGATTTCTTCGTTTGACGTCTCCATAAGTCAATTGTGTAATAAACATGAAGGGAACAACCACGAAACTTCCTTCCAAAGGGATTATTAAACTTGCAATCAATAAAACTATTGCCAAACTTTTCAAAACTTTTTTTAAAGATGGATTATTATTTTGATTATTCCAAGATATCAAAACTATCGCACCTAAAAAAAGAGTTAGGAAAATATTGTCTCCAAGGATAGACATCACGTTATGTTTTCGTAAAACAAATAAATTAAGTAACCAGTTACCAACTGACATCCCCACTCCCCAAAGTAATAATCGACTTAAATAATTTTTCCGACTGTGGGTATAATGCAAACCTTCAACTACTAAATAGGCAAATCCGACCGCCACAACACGAGTAATAATGTGAAAGAAATCTGCTAAATATGGTGAAATAAAAACGTCAATATGATCTAGGACCATTAAGAGCATTAAGATGATTTTAAACGTTTCCCGATTAATCGATTTCGATGTAAGATTGGGTGTGAATTGTTGCATTTTTTCTTCTCCTTTACTGTTATGAATTGATTATCTAGGAAAAGAAATCAACTGTAAATATACCTGACATAAGTGTTAGTACGGCATTACAAATCAGTAAGATTATTAATGAATAGAGATTAATAATATAATGAAAAAAATCAAAAGGCTTTTACACTCAAATGGTTATTACATACTTATTGTCGTGACTGGACTAGCATCTCTAGTCGTCCTTGTCTTAAGTTATTTGCCGGGATTTGATGTCTCCAGATTCCCCTATTTGCAAATCGATATTTTGACCTTAGTAATTTTTTCATTCGATTATTTTGTAAGATTATTTTTAGCACCTAATAAGGTCAAATTCTTACGCAAAAACATTGTCGATTTATTAGCAATTTTGCCTTTCAATACCATCTTCAATGCTTTTCGAATCTTTCGGGTAGTCAATATTATCAGCCTTACCAAAATATTTACGCTCATCCGTTTTATTGGGACAGCTGGAAAACTACAAAAAAATGCCAAAAAAATTCTCAAAATAAACGGTTTCTTCTATTTAATAATCATCTGTGGCATCGTTTTAGTTACTGCCACTATCATGTATTCTTTGGCCGAAAACGTTTCTTTGAGCGATTCATTTTGGTGGGCTATCGTCACCGCCTCAACGGTTGGTTATGGCGATGTTGCTCCAAAAACTCTCGTTGGACGTTTAGCTGCCATTTCTTTGATGATTATTGGCATTGGATTTATTGGAACTTTAACTAGTACCATAACGAGTTATTTCACGCAAGAAAATAACGTCGAAAGTGAAGATAAATTGGATAAAATTTTAGTCAAGTTAGATAAAATCGAGTCGGAAAATAAACAACTGCGTCAAGAAATTAATGATTTGAAAGCTCACCAAAAATTTAAATAAATTTTTAATAATGTAGTAAAAATTTTGAAAGCAAACTAATAAAGCTTTTTAAATTCTAATCTATATCAAATCCGAGTGGAATTCTTTGAGACATCTCAGATATAATTAGAAAAAATATTTTGGGAGTCTCAATGAAAAAGAAAATGCTCTTTTTAACTGTCACATTAGCCTTAATTGTAATTGTAAATTGTAAAACAACCTCGGTTTCTGCGGCTAATAATCCGATTGAAAATTATTTAACCGCCACTAACATGAAAAAATCAGCACAAATTTCTAATCAAACGAAGAAGATCAATCAAACTATCAATCGCCGATTATACAAAAATGTCAATGCTGTCACAAAAGTTCTTGACGAGGAAAAGAGCCTCTCCAAAAAGAAGCTCTCTAATATTCAACAGTATTGGTCTCAGTTTGTTAAGAAAATTAATTATTTGAAGAATTCTCAATTAGAAATTTATGTAACATCTAATTTTAAAGAACTGTCGCAAAATAGTCGACGTGAAGTGATAGCAATGGCACAGCATTTAACCTTAGACTGCTTAGAAAGTTATCGGGCTGTCACACGAGAAGAACATCTTGAAGGCTTATTCGCTCATATTTTTTGTGATGGGACTGCATTAGGACGAACTGAATTTTTGAATCATAAAGACTTGATTTGGCACGATTAGCTGCTCCTAAAAAGATATTTAAAATTTTATTTACTCAAAAAGGCTCAACATAATTATTACTCGGTTAATTATTTATGTTGGGCCTTTAATTGTTCTAAAAACATTTAATTTATTCAAGTCATATTTTTTACATCATTTACTATTTTGTTTAATAAATTTTAAAACATCTTCAACCTCAGTTGATTTATCATCAAGTAACTTAATAAATTTTGCATCTTTAATAAAATTCATTAAATCATTTAAAGCATTTAGATGATCAGTAGAGTTAATGGCACTTAACGAAAAGATATATTTAACTTTTTCATCCTGATTCATTAATTTAATTGGATTTGCTAATGTTGTAATTCCAATTCCAATCTTTTTTGCTCCATTTTTAGGATTAGCATGTGGTAATGAGATTTCAGGTGCAATTAAAAAACTCGCCCCATGTTCCACTTCATGAATAATTGCTGATAGATATTTTGAAGAAATAATCTTATCATTCAAAAAAGGTTGAAAACTTTTATTTATAGCTTCATTATAATTATTACAATTCAAATTTAATTGAACAAATTCTGGAACAATAATATCCTTTAAGGAAAGCTTTTTTACATCGAAAACTGGATGTGTTTGAAAAACTTCTTCAGAAAGGCTCTTTCTAATTCGTTTAAGTGTAATCTCATTGTGAACATTATTATTAACAACTTTCATTACAGCATCTAATGTTGGTGAAACAAAGTTATTTGCTGAAAATTTGCTATTCACTTTTTGGATGATTGAATATCTTTCTTCACTTGATAGAACCGGATTTATCACAAAGCAAGGTTTATTTAATGTAAAAAGATCACTGCGATAAAAAGTTGAAAAAATCATATCTATTTCATCCAAATGTTCATTTAAATCTGTATAAGGAAAAGGCATTAAAAATTTAATATTAGGGAAAATACTGGTTAATTGTAAGTAAGCTAACGCTGAACTACCTATTCCATTAGGACAAACTATTGCGGCAGTTAGATAATTTTTTTTAGTTTGATTAGCTTCATAAATAAATCCTATTAAATGGATTGTTAAATATGCTATTTCCTCATCAGGAACTTTTCCTAATTCTTTACTAAAAGAATCAATCGTTTGCGATAACAATTTAAATATTGCATTATATTCTTTAATTACCTGCTTTGTTAATGGATTTGTGATTGGAAATTTAAATTGAAGTCTAAAATACATTGATCTAAAGTGTGTAAATATCTGACTAATAACTTTTTTATTATCCGAGAAATTAACACCGGAAATAATAGAGAATCTATTAACTAGCTGCTCAGTTATTTTATAGATATGATCGTCAACTTGAAGATCTTTATTATCACCAATACTCAAACACAAAACAACGGTTGAAAAATATAAAATGGTCTTTGAATTTGTATAACCTAAATCCTTTAATAATTCTTCCGTAAACTTGTACTCGTTTGTTTCCTTTATTGAAAATTTTTTGACATTTGTTGGAACATAATTCGGCCTTTTCGAAACTCTATTAATAACAATAGTCAAAATATAGCAAAATTCTCTAAGCCTATTCTCAACGAAATCTATATGAAACTTCTCTTTTAAACCGGTTACTAAATTGATAACTTCTTTAAGACCATATTTACAATTTGAATCTATAAAGTCATTTAGCAGCTCTGATTTATTTTCAATTAATTCATCAGATATACTTTTTATCAGACATCCTCTTATTGCATCTTCCCTTCCAACAATCCGGTATCCTGTTTTTCGGTCATAACTTACTCTTAACTTTTTAGATAATAAGAAATACTCTAATTGTTTTAAATCCTTTGATGCTGTAGATTGGCTGACTTGCAATAATTCCTGTAAATGAATTAATGATAAATATTTATTACTCGTAGACAAAAGTAAAATCAAAAAAAGTTGTCGTTCCTTTGTACTTAAGACATAGCTTTTTAACGATGTTAAATTTTTAGATACTCTAGTTTTTAACAAGTATTCATATGTATTACTAGGAACACTAATATAGACACCATCAGCATCTATCTTTTCCTTATTGTTTGACTCCAAATACTGATTAAGCTTATCTATAGAATAATCAATTTGTCGATCTGACAATGAATATCTCTCGGTTAGTTCATCCTTGGTTAAAATCGGATTCTGAATCAATCTATCTATAATAATAAGCTGTTTTCTATCTAACATTATTTTTCCCCCCCAGAAAGTCCATTTTATAAAATAAAGCCAAAAAAGTTGCTAGCCTTCTGACTATCAACCTTTTCAATCTTATTTTACTTTTGTTTACGATACTCATCAATTTTATTTCTAAACTGTTTTGCATTATCAGCAATATCATCAATATTTCCTTTTGATAACGCTCCACCTATACCTACAATATCAGTTCCAGCCTTTAACCAGTCTATGATATTTTCAGTATTGACACCACCGGACTCAATAAGTGGTAAATAAGGGATTGGAGTTTTAATCGTTTTAATTAAATCTGGGCCAACTATTCCTCCGTAAGGGAAAATTTTGATAAACGTCGCACCCTCTCGTAATGCATTAACGGCTTCAGTTACTGATGTACAACCTGGAGCATATGGTATTTGATACTGATTACAAAGTCTTGCAACTTCCTTATCAAACATTGGAGAATATATAAATTGTGCACCTGATTTAATAGCATCTTTAGCGGTTTCACCATCCAAAACTGTTCCAGCTCCTACAAGTAACTTATCTCCAAATTTTTTCCTGAGAATTATTATAGAATCAGCTGCGCTATCAATTGTGTAACTGACCTCCATAACGTCAACTCCACCTTTTACAATTCCTTCAGCAATTTCAAGTACCCTTTTCGTATCAGCTCGAACTACCGCTAAAGCACCACTATCGTAAATTCTATTCATGTAATCTAATTTTTTCATAAACTACCCCTCAATGATTTTATTAGTTCTGTAATATTCAATCATTTTATTTATTTCTTTTAATTCTTCTTTATCTGGCATAATAACTGGTTTTTTAGCTGAGCCAACATCGATTCCACTCAATGTTACAGAAGCTTTCAAAGATGATGGTGTAGTTCCGGTATGAAGAATTTTCCTTAGAGGTTCAATATTCTGTTGATTCTTTTTTGCCTTCTCTATATTTCCATCTTTAAAGTATTTATAAATATTAACATCATTTTGAGTTAAGAGATTCGCTGTAGCAGCGATTGCACCATCACCACCCGCTTCCAATAATTCTAGGATTTTAGAGTCAGAGCCTGATAAAACTCCAAAATTATTATTATTCCTTAACTTCAAGTATCCACGCATATTTTCAATGTCACCTGAACTATCTTTTACTCCAACAATATTCGGATTTTTAGATAATTCCGCGACAGTTTTGGGATCAATATTTACTCCTGTTTTACCGGGCATATTATAAAGAATAATTGGTACATCTACTGAATTAGCTAAATCATTAAAATTGTTTATTAATTCATCCTGTGTATTTGGAACAAAATATGGAGTAACAACTGATAATGCATCAGGATGCAATTGAGAAATTTTTTGACTAAAACTAATAGTTTCAGAAGTACTATTCAAACCAGTACCAACGAAAATTTGAGTTTTATTACCCACATAATCAATGACATGCTTTGCGAAACCATATTTCTCATCTTCTGTGAATGAATATGCTTCCCCATTTGTTCCTAATATAAATATTCCATTTATATCATATGATAAAAGTTTATTTAATAATTTATCTGTTTTTGAATAACTAATTTTCTGTTCATCATCCAATGGTGTAACCATTGCAACAATAATCCCTGAAACATCTGCCAAAATACAATCTCCTTTCTAATGATTAATGAAAGATTCCTAAGAACCAATTTAATAATGATCCAACAACGTTATAATCGACGTTAGGGAATGTAGAACCTGTGATACCTAATGATGAGAATTCTGGATAAAGTAATATTGGTAAGAACGCTAATAATAATCCAACTACAAAGGATCCAAGGATTGCTCCTCTCCAACCACCTGTAGAGTTACCAAATATACCTGCTGTGCCACCTGAGAAGAAACAAATATGAGCGGCTGGAATAATTACAATCGGAAATTTGAGTAAAACCATAACTACAATTGCTAACAATCCTGCTGCATATGAACTTAAAAATCCAACTAAAACGGCTGTTGGAGCAAATGGAAAAATTGTTGGTACATCCAAAGCTGGACGTGATCCTGGAATAAACTTCTCTGAAATTGCAACAAAGGCTGCAGTGATTTCAGCAAGAAACATACGAACACCTGTCATCAATATTGAAATTCCAGCTGTAAATGTCAAAGCTTGAATCATTGGATAAACTAGCCAATCAGTTGTTCCGGCCAATTTTGTAACAACTACTTTACCAGCGGCTAGGGCAGCAATATAGAAGATTACAATCATAACGACCGCTACACCCATTAGGAAGTCTTTAAAAAATGACAACCATTCTGGGAACTTAATATTTTCTGTTGTTTCATCCTTATGTTTACTAAATGTATTGCCTAATAAACCTGATAGAGCATAACCAATCATGTTAAAGTGACCAATGGCCTGAAAATCTCCACCAGTAATTTTTCTCATAAATGGCTGACACAATTGAGGCAAAGCAGCAGAAACAAATCCTAAGATTGTTCCACCAACAATAATTGCCCAAGTATTTCCAATACCGTGAGCCTTTAAAATTAAGGCTAAAACACAGGCAAAGAATAAACTGTGACCACCAGTAAAGAATACGTTCTTAAATGGTGTAATTCTTGCAAAGACAAGGTTCATAATGAATCCAGCGATAAGAGTAACTGAAACTACGAATCCATATTTTCCTTGTGCTAAAGCAGTTGCTGCTTCAGGCGAAGCGATAACACCTGTTAAATGAAAGCCTTTTTGAAACATCACGTTAAAATTTTGAAGAGCCGTTGTCATGGTACTAGCTCCGACACCAAAAATCAGAAAACCGATAGCAGTTCTAAATGTTCCTTTTAAAACATCTGTTGCTTTTTTATGCTGTGCCACCAATCCTATAAAAGAAACTATTGCCAATAGAATAGCGGGATTTGATAATAAACTAACTATAAAGTGCATATTAATTTACTCCCCTCAAATTTTGTAATATTTAAAAAATTAAGATTGTACTTGCTTTAATGCTTCGGATAATTTTGTATAAATCTCATCTTTATCAAGAATGTTCTTGATACCAACGACAACCTTGTCGATTCCCTGATCCTTTAATTCTTGTGCCACGTCACTCAAGGCAATAACAATTGGTCCATTAAAACTTGGTAATCCATCCAAAGATGAGTGTTCAACTTGAACAGGCAATTTATGTTCATCAATAACTTCATTCAACTTAATTTTTAACATTAAACTTGAACCTACTCCTGCACGACATGCTACTAAAGCTTTAATCATAATAAATACTTCCTCTCTTTATTTTTCGACTTTATTTTTTAATACCGAATCCTGAATAAACTGTAAAATCTCACTGGATTCATTAGAATCAGATAATACTTGATAAAATTTTTCATCTGTTAATAAACCAACCAATTCTTGCATTGCTTTGAGATGAGAATTATTATCAGGTGCACTCAATGTGAATACATAAGAAACCGGATCATTATCCTCATTATGGAATTTAATCGCGGGTTCTAAAACTGTAATTCCCATTGCTAATTCTTTAGCCCCAGCTTTACCAGGTGCATGTGCCAATGCTACATGTGGTGCTATTACAAAATATGGACCATATTCTTTTACGGAATTAATAATTTCATCTACATAATTAGATGTAACAATATCATCATCTAATAATGGCTGTGCCGATAACCTTATTGCATCTTTCCAATCA
This sequence comes from Companilactobacillus halodurans, assembly GCF_009600995.1. Taxonomy (NCBI): domain Bacteria; kingdom Bacillati; phylum Bacillota; class Bacilli; order Lactobacillales; family Lactobacillaceae; genus Companilactobacillus; species Companilactobacillus halodurans. Next base: position 39,027 of record NZ_VDFO01000021.1, read on the forward strand.
TCAGCTTTAACATGCAATTTTATCAAATCTTGTTTTATAATTTTTTCAATCATTGACAACACCACCTAATCTCTTTTACATGAATTATTATATGTTTATTTATGTAAGCGCTTCAATTGCTATTGCTATCATATTTTGTTATTGCTTCAACAAATAATACAATTGTAAATCAACATTTTACTTCCAAAACTCCTCTTGCTGTAGACAAGTAGATTTTATGAAACCGCTTACTTTTAATGTTTGTTGATTTCTTTACACAAATAGGAATCAATTGTTATTGTTTAAAAATCATTATGAAATAATAATAACCTTAGATACTCAACTAAGGAGGAACAATAATGACTAATTCATATTCATCATTAATACATAATTTTATAGGTGAAGAAATTGCAGCATTAAACAATGTTAATGAAAAATCCGAAAACGAATTTGACCCCATAGTGGATGAACTTTTAAATATAAAGGGAAAATTAATATTTATGGGAGTTGGAAAATCCGGATTAATAGGTAGAAAATTAGCAGCAACTTTTTCAAGCACAGGAACTCCATCATTTTTTGTTCATGCAACTGAAAGTGTTCACGGGGATCTTGGCATGATTGAAGAAAATGACACGGTTATTCTAATTTCTAATAGTGGTGAAACTAAAGAAATCATTGCTCCGATAAAATCACTAAATACTATTGGTTCAAAGACCATTGCCTTTACAGGAAATCCGGAATCCACATTAGCTAAATTATGTGATTTAACTCTTACGATTCATGTTAATAAAGAAGCTGACAAGCTTAATTTAGCTCCTACCAATAGTTCCACAGCAGTATTAGTTGTAGGAGATGCAATTGCCTGTACATTGTCAGAATTAAAAGGTTTTTCAAAAGACGATTTTGCTACATTCCATCCAGGAGGAGCATTAGGAAAAAAATTGTTAAGTACAAAATAAATTACATAATAAAAGGCATTCCATCATTGGAATGCCTTTTATTATTGGTCAAAAAATTTCACTTATAATAAGACCAATTTCTTGAATAAAACGTATACAATCTATTCTTTGACTTTCATAATTAAAATGCGTTAGAACTGCACAATCAATAAATTCATCATCATATTCAAACCTTGATACATCATGTTCCTCATGAGTTAATTCTCCAGTTTTAGTATATATTTCACCAATAAATCCACTTTTAGAAATCAAAGCTGGTAATTTACTCCTTGTTAGTGAATGACTAAGAGCATCTCTTACAATTGAACCTAATTCATCATTACTATTCAATATTTCAGTCCAAACATTCATAAATTCTTTTAAATTAATAATGTTATTCTCGACGGAATTATTCATCATAAATCTTTCAATTCTGATATTTTTAAATTTATTTTTTGACCATTCAGAAAGATTTTGCAATTGTAATTGTTTTAATAACACATTAGTAGCAGTATTATCTGAAATACTTAACATAAGATAAATAAGATCTCTTACCTTTAATTTATCAATACTCAATCCTCTAAGTACTCCGGCTCCACCAACAATATCCTGAGATGTTATCGGCAGTACCTTATTAAAAAAACTTGATTTATTTATCTTGTTGTTTAATAAATAATCAACAATTACGATTTTTATTAAACTAGCAGCATTAAATGTTAAATCACTATTATATTCAAAGATAATTTTTGAATTAGAATTTTGAATTTTTATGGCATAATCAATTTCTCGTGGTCTTTTTAAATCATTAATTTCTTTTACCAAATAATTACTATTTCTCATTGGTACCACCTAATCCAATTTTTTTTGAGGGTATTAATTTATCTTTATTAATACTAAAGCCAAAGTCTTCTTTTTCATCAATCATATTTACAGAATCTAAATCTGCATATATTACATTTTCATTTGAAGAAGCAAATGATATGGCTGCAGATATACTTTCAGGACATTCAATCATACAGCCAATCATACACTTAATTCCTGAAGCTTCAGCTATATCGTTTATCTTTTGGGCTTGGCTTATACCGCCTGTTTTCATAAGTTTGATATTTATCAAATCACATGCATGATTACGTATCATTAACAAAGCATCACTAGGGCTAAATACACTTTCATCAGCCATGATATTATAAGAAGATTTCTCTGTAATCAATTTCATTCCATATACATCCAATTTATTAACCGGTTGTTCAACAAAATCAATATTTAAACCAAATTTAGTCCATTCTTTTATTGCATACAAAGTCTCCTTTACAGTCCAAGCCTGATTTATGTCAATTCTAAATGAGACATCATTTGGCAAATCGATTGCTAAATCCATTGGTATTTGAACATCCTTATTGAAATTACCATTTCCTAGTTTAATTTTTAGAAAATGAAATCCTTCTTTAACTTTATTTTTAGCGTCACTTATAACTTGATCATGTGATTTAATGCTAATTGTATAATCCGTAGTTATCGGTTCATATTTCCCATTACCGAGCATATAAGTTAAAGATACGCCTTCTAACTTACTTCTTAAATCATACAAGGCAATTTCATAAGCGGCTTTAGCTGGTGTATTATTTGCAATTATGTTTTGTAATAAATATAATAGTTTATTCCATTCGTCAATTGATTTTTTTAGCAATTGGGGTTTTATAATATCCTCCATAATACAATAAGTGCTTTTTAAAGTGTCACCTGTTACTTTCTCATTCGGTGTTGCTGTCCCGATGCCAATCAAACCATTATTTAGTTTAATATAGACCTTTACTGCTTGCATTTCGTCTACTTCATGAAGAGCAGTTATAAAAGGACTTTTTAATTTTTTACGAATAACCTCACACTTAATTTTACTAATTACGTTCATTTATTATCGCTTCCTGTTTATTAAAAAATAATCCAATTGCCAATCTTCTAGTATTAATCCAATCTTTTTTACTTCTATCAGGGTAAATTCTATTTGTTAGACACACGAAGCCTCGTTTATTCTTTAAATCAAGGGCTATTGATGTTCCAGTAAAACCTGTATGCCATAAATAAAAATTATTAGAAGTCCATGATTTCCATCCTAACGTTCTACCATCTTGATAATTATTTTCAATCAAATCAAAAGCCGAATTTGGAATAATTTGTTTTCCATTATATATTCCATTATTTAAATACATAATCACAAATTTATTTAAGTCATTAAGTGTAGAAAACAAACCAGCATGACCACTAATGCCATTCATTAAATAGGCTTTATAATCATTCACAGTTCCTTGAATGACACCACCCCTACTTGATTGAATCTCTGTTGGAATGATTTTAGAAGGATTTAGACGAAAGGGATTATACATTGTATGAAACATTTTTAATGGCTCAAAAATATTTTTCTCAAAACTTTTTTGAAGTCCTCCGTCAATTTTTTCAATAATTTTTCCAAGTAATATGTATCCAAGATCAGAATATCTAATTTCACTACCAGGTTCTGTAATTAATTTTTCATTCTTTATTTTGGAAATTAACTGAGATTCATTCATTGAATGTTTTCCTTCTACATCACCTGGCAATCCACTACTATGCATTAATAATTGTTCCACCGTTACATCTGGATATAATGTACCTGAAATGAATTTAGATATTGGATCATTTAACAAGATAGTTTTACTATCCAATAATTGGAAAATTCTAGTCGTTGTTCCCACGACTTTAGTTAATGATGCTAAATCATATAACATATCTGGTCTAAGAGCTTCTCCAGTTGTATCTAAAGTCTTATAACCAATATAATGGTTTTCAATCTCATCCGAGGATATTAGTGAATATGAAGCTCCAGGTATTTCGCCTTTATTAACAGAATCTTTTATTAAGCATTCTATTGGAATAATATTCCTAATCATTTAAAATCAATCCTTTTCAAAAAGAGGTAGTTCTAAAGAACCACCTCTTTTATTTTTCAATAATATAACGTGAATAATCACTTAAGATAATCATAGTTAATGAATCAAACAATTCATCAACTATGAAAAATCCTATCTGCATATTTATTTTCCAAATTCTCGTTGTATTCAGGTCCTCCATCAATATTCGCACTTTTATAAACTGGCGGATTAAATCCCTTTTTCACCATTAATTTAATCGCTTCAAAAATTACTTGCTGAAGTAATAATGTAGCGGATACAGTTGATGTTCCACATACTTTAGAATCAAATCCTGGAACATTTAAAGCTGCATCACCAAATTTTGAATGATTATCAAGAACTACATCACCATATTGATATAATAAAGTTCCTAATGACGACCTTGATGTAGACATCTTAGAAGATTTTAAAGCAGTAACAACGATTATGCTCGTTCCTATTTTTTTTGCTTCATCAGCAATTTCAAGGATTTCTGGATTACGACCTGAATTTGAAATCAAAAATAAGACATCATTCTTTTTCAAATCAACTCTATGCATTAAATGCTTTCCAACCCCTTCGCAAGTCTCATAATATCCTCCTGCAGGGTCTTGAATAATCTTAGAAGGTATTAAACCACCTGCTCTACCGCTAACTTCTATAGCTGCTGCATAAGAATGGCCACTACCAAATGCTTGAGTTATGCCACCACTCATTATACTTTTAGCAACAATTTGTGCAGCTTGATGAATGTGATCAGATTCATCTTTTTCTAAAACTTGAGCAAGTCTACTTACCTCATCAAAAAATTCTAGCATCGCTTTTCTCCTTATTATTAACCCAAGATTTTAAATGCACCTAATACGATGGATAAAATCAAAACAAAAATGATCATCTTAGTAGATGTAATATTTTTCTTTCCTAATAGCCAATATACCAAAGCAACCAAAGCTACAGGAACTAAACTAGGCATGATTTGATTAAGCATACTTTGCATTTTCAAAGTAACTTTTCCGGATTTATATATGAATGGCACGTTTGCTTTAACAACAGTTGGTATTAATGCACCAACCACGGTAACACCTAACAAAATGGCTGCATTTGTTAACATATTTAATTTATCACCAAATTCTCCAACTAATTTTGCACCTTGTACATATCCTAATCTAAGTAATGGATAACGCATAAATAAAACCACTAAATTCATTAGAATCCAAAGGAAAGCGCCAAATACATTTCCTTGTAATCCCATATATGCACCAATTGATCCAAAAATTGTAGGTATGATAACACCAAAAATGGTATCTCCAACTCCAGCAAATGGACCCATCAGTCCTGTTTTTAACCCCATAACAGCATCTTTAGACTTGACACCTTTGTCCTCTTCAATAGCTATATCCATACCAACAATTAAAGGTCCCACAAACGGATTAGTATTATAAAACTGATTATGGATTTTCATCATTTCTTTTAAATCATCAGGGTCTTTGTAAAGACGTTTTAATGTAGGCAGGATTGCAAATAGAAATCCAGAAGCCATCATTCTTTCATAATTCCAACCTATTTGGCTTCCCCATAGCCATCTACGATTTGCCTGATGTAATTCTTTAGCCTTTTGTTTATCAATCTTCATACTCTTCGTCATCGTCATCCACCTCATTAGATTTGGTATCTACATTATTTCCAGTTTCTACAACGTTTTTTTCATTTAATTTTTCCATATTTTTGTAATATGCTATTGCCATTGCTAATCCAACCAAGGCAACTCCAAGCATAGGAACTTTAATATAAGCTGCGAGAACGAAACCAACAATCAAATACGTAACGAATTGTTTTGTTGGTAAATATCTCAATAAAATTGCAATACCAACAACTGGTAAAACTCCTCCAGCAACACTTAATCCATTAGTTAACCACTTTGGCATATCTTTCAAAATGACTTTAATAATACTGTTACCTAATGTAAGCATTATCAAAACTGGAATTGCTCTTGAAAATGACCATGGTATAGCACCGTATAAAATATTTCTTTGAACACCCTTAACATCCATTTCGTCAATTTTTTTATCAACTCGATGTTGAAAAAACGTGTTTGTAAATCTTGCTAAGACATCTAGCTGAACCATAAGTAATCCAACTGGAACTGCAAGTCCAATTGCAAAACTTAGACCTTTACCTGATGCAACAGCGAAAGCCGTACCAATAATTGAACCTGTCATAAAATCTGGAACACTTGCTCCTCCATATGTTCCAACTCCTAAAACCATTAATTGTAATGTTCCTCCAACGGCTAAACCTGTCTTATAATCTCCCATAATAATTCCAGTTACAAGACCAACCAAAAGAGGATAATTTCCAATAATTGCTAAAGTTAATTGATCAATAATCATCCAGCCAGCTAAAAGTGTTAGTACTATAATTTGCCAAATTGCTATATGCATTTATCTATCCTCCAATAACTTCATAAATTTCACAGGATCTTCTGAAGGAACCATTTGTGCTATTAATTCAATACCATGATCATTAAGATAATTAAAATCATCAATATCAGTTTGTGTAACAGCAACTGATTTCTTCACTTGTTTACTTCCCTCTCGTGATGACATATTTCCTACATTTACTTTTTCAATAGGAAGTCCATTATCAACAAGAATTCTTAGCCATTTCGGAGACTTTACTAACATAAAGACTCTTTGACCTTTATATTTACCACTTAATATTTTTTCCGCAGCACTTTGTGCTTTTAAAATACTCAACTTAACTCCGGCAGGAACAGCTGTTTTAAGTGCCATTTTTTGAATACTATCATGAACGACATCATCACCCACTACCATAATCCGACTAGCTTTCAAACTATTGGTCCACATAGTAGCCACTTGACCATGAATCAGACGTTCATCTATTCTAATGTTCTTTATCCCAAGATCTTCAATTTCTGACATTAGTCTTCTTCCTCTTCTTCATTTTCATCAATTTCGGGTATCTTAATTTTTCCTGAATTTTCAAGTTTTGATTCAAAAACTTTATCTATTTCTTCCCCCATAGCAATAAAGACCAAATCACTAAGGGAAAAACCTGTATAAATGGATTTAATCTTTTTTTCTGCTGCCAACATTATTGCTGCATTATTTGGTGTGCCAGAATTAATGTCCGTTAAAATGATTGTACTTTTATAATTCAAATTATTTCTATCTATGATATCTTCATAATCTTTTTTAACATCATTTATATTATTTTGACCTTTAAATGAATAAGTATAAAAGTTTGGTAAATCACCAGTAATCATCTCACAGCTATGTAAAGCAGCAATCGCATATCCCCCGTGAGAACTAATTATATAATTCATTTCTATCACCCTCTGACTTAACGTGTTAACTTATAAACAACTATAGGATAACCCCATGAATAAATAGTTGCAAGCGCTTTCACTAATTATTGACTTAACACCTTAATATCCTTATCATTACTTAAAGAGGTGGAGGTGATTTTATGGAACCCAAATATAAAATAATTTCTAACGATTTAATAGAGAAAATTAATTCTGGTATTTTTAAAAAGGGCGATAAATTTTATAGTGAATCTCAACTTAAATCTATCTATAATGTCAGTTCAACTACCGCAGTAAAAGTAATGGAAACATTGGTTAACCTTGGTAAAATTGAAAGATTTCAAGGAAAAGGAACGTATGTCAATAAATTAAACCACAATGAACTATTACAAGTTTCCGATATTCCTCTAAGAAATAAATTAATAAGAAATATTAAAGTACTCTCAGTAAAAAAGAAATCAGACTCAGAGATTCAAAAAAAATTAAACATAACAGGTTTTTATTATGAAATAATACGAATCTATTTTGTTGGTGATGACATAATTTCAGATGTTAATTTATCCTATATACCTGAATATTATGTAAATAAAAAGCATTTAAATAAAATTCAAGATTTTTATTCTATCTATGAACTCTATAAAAGTGATTTCAATATTAATGCATATGTTCTTCCTTTTACACAACGAAACACTATTACAACACTACCATCACATTTTTTAATAAATTCTTTTGACAAATCAAAGAAATCAAATTACTGTTTCCTTCAAGAAAGAACAACATACTTAAATGACGGATCTATTTTAGAGTTTATAAAAGATTATAAAAACACAGAATTCTTTTATCAAATACTATCCAGAGGCAATTTTAATAGTTAATATACAATTTTAAATTATTTTTTAAATATCATGAAAAGAGTGTTAATTATGAATAGCTATCCAAAAATCATACCAATCAAAAGAATACGAAACTATGAAAATATGGGTGTTGGTTTGTTTATTCACTGGGGATTATATTCTTTACTTGGTAAAGGTGAATGGACAGAATTAATTCATAATAGAGATAAAAAAAATTATGAAAAGTTAATACAAAAATTCACTGCCACTCATTTTGATGCAAATAAGATAGTGCAATCAGCAAAGAAAATGGGAGCAAAATATATTGTATTAACATCTAAACATCATGAAGGCTTCTTTTTATATGATTCCAAAGGCTTAAGCAACTTTGACTCAATTCATAGTGCGGCAAAACGTGATTTTATTAAAGAATTTGTAAATGCGTGCCACAAGGAAAATATCAAACCATTTATTTATATGGCCACTTATGATTGGCACACTGATAACTATGAGAAAAATTTTGAAGATTATCTAAAATATTTAAGAAAGTCAGTTGATATTCTTTGTTCAAATTATGGAAAAATTGGAGGATTTTGGTTTGATGGTAATTGGAATAAGAAAGAAGCAAACTGGGAAATGGATAAACTTTATGAAATAATACGCAAGAAACAACCTGAAGCTATTATCATCAATAACACTGGTCTTAAAAAACGTGGCATTCTTGAAAATGAAAATGTTGATGTTTTAACTTATGAAAGAGGAAATCCTAAATCAATAAATCATATCGGAAACGGTAAGAAATATGTTGCTGGCGAAATATCACTAACCTTAAATAAACATTGGGGCCTTGCGACAGATGATATAAATTACAAATCACCGGCTGAAATAATCAAGTCAATTGTTCAAGCCAGATGCGTAGGCGCAAATATCCTGATTAATATAGGTTTAAATGGAGACGGAAGTATACCTAGATTTAGTCAAGATTACATGATGATAATCGGTAAATGGTTGAAAACCAATTCATCAGCAATTTATAGTGTAAAACCTTTTGGATTGAACAATTTCAATCATACTTTGAATATGGTAAAAGATAAAAATAATTCGTTATATCTTTTTATAGATGGTCTAGGTAATGTTGGAAACGATAATGTTGTACTTGGTGGTGAAGGTACAAATTTAAGATCTTTCACGAATATTTATAAACCAATTTCCAAAATCACTTGGCTGGATAATAATCAAGATTTAAAATTTATGCATGATAAATCAAATGGGTTCCTAACAATAGATGCTAATGGCTTCACATATGGCAGTAACTGGATCATCAGAGTAGCTAAAGTACAGTTCAAATCATAATATAAAAAAAGTGGATACATTAATTATTGTCAATTAATGTATCCACTTTTTATTAATAAATAAATTTATATTAAAACCTTTTTTATTCATATTTTGTAAACGTTTTTTTGACTTTTTATTATAATTTTTTCACATGATATGCTTATTTTTTGTTATCATAATTGTAATAAATTACTGTATTGGCAACTTTTTCCGATATTATATAAAAATCAATTTGAAATTATTCTTTAATTCTTGATGATTTATATCACTAATTGATCTAACCCATTTCTAAATCAATGAATGTTTTGTTTTAGTAACTAATGGGTTCTTTTTATACTTTTTAATAAAACGTTGTCATGTAAATAATGCTTCATTTAAATTGTTTATATAATGTCCAAAATCTGATTGACACTAAAAGCTGACTTATAGGGGGATTTTATATTATGCATGCACTCTTAACAAACCAATTAACTCACCAGACTAAGCAAGTAAAAGTTGGTTTCTCTTGGACAGAATTCTTTTTTGGAAGTTTGTCTCCATTGTTTAGAGGGGATTTTAAATGGTTTGCAATTTTGTTTATCGTAAATATTTTGCTAACATCTTTTACATTGGGATTTGGTACTCTAATTGCTCATATTGCAATCGCTTTTTTCTATAATCAATGGTATACAAAAGATTTAATCGAAAAGGGATTTAGACCACAAAGTGAATCGGATAAAAATATTTTACTTTCAAAACAATATGTAAATAATAATATCAAGCCATTTCAAAACAGTTCAATGAACAATAACGATATTAATAGTATCGACAAATTAAAAAAACTTCTTGATGACGGTGCTATTACTCAAGAAGAATTTGACGATAAAAAGAAAGAAATACTTAATTTATAATCATTTAATGGCGAATTTTATAATCAAGTTAGCCACTTTCAATAAAATTCCAAAATAAAAACACCAAGACGAAAAAATCAGGTATCATTGGAGTTCTCCACAAACAATGAAAGAGGTTTTTCGTCTTGATGCAAG